>URIY01000073.1 GCA_900547995.1 uncultured Mycoplasmatota bacterium | reverse complement strand
CCGGAGTTTGCCACTTGAAATTAAATAAAACCGCTAGATTTTTGTTATTTCTAACGGCTTTTTCTTCTTTTATCAGGTACAAAATTATATACCTACAAATGTACCTACTTAAAAATTTCTATATTCATTTTAATGTCTTTTAATTCAGAACGTCTATATAGTTTTTTTGGAATGTTTATATTAAATGATTTAATTATTAATGACAAGTCATCATCATTTAAAAAATTAAATCTATAATAATCTTCGGGTAACCTATCAACCGTCCATTTGTTTAGCGCATTTACTATCCAATCTGCTGATAGTCCAGTTTCCCAATCTAATTCTAAATTAGGTTTGAATTCTTCTGATTGTTTAATTTTGTATTGTATAACTCTAATAACAATTAGAGCAATCATACATATTAACAAATGAGCTTGTATATGTTCTTTTATTCTTACATTAATAGGCCTTGTATTTAGTGTAGATTTCATCACTCTAAATTGATCTTCGATTTGTGATAGATTATGATATGTATCTATAACATCGCAATCATTCATAGTTATTTCTGAAGTTATCAGTTTGTAATATCCAAAGTAATCAACAAAGGCATTAACTTTATCTTCATCAATTATAGCTTTTAATTTGTTTGAATCTATTACTTCACCAGTAAGTTCATTAACAAATTCTTTTTTTATGAATTTTTTCAAAGAAGATACTTGAGTTTTTGTAATTCTGAAGGACTCTGGATTATTTTTAAGTTTATCAATAAAATCAAGAAATGATTTATTTTCATATTTCTGTTTTTCATAATAACTTTTAGACCAATATATAACTTCCTTTTCAGTAATTTGGACTTTTTTACCTAATTCATCTTTTACTATTTTTGTTATTATTCTTGATTTATATTTGAAACTGTCAGATGTTGAAATATATCCATCTTGTTTTAAAATCCATTCTTTTTCTTCTTTCGTACTTTTAGCAATACTTTTACTAATTACATACCCGTTTCCTTTATTTAACAAATGAAGAAGATTAAGATAATTACACATTCCTCTGTCACCGACAAAAATAAAGCGATTAAAATTTAAATTATCTATTTGAGTAATCAACGAATCTTTAACAGTCAAATGATCTAATGTGTTTCCTGGAAAAATTTCTAAAGAAATTGGAAATCCATTTTCATCCATAAATAATCCCATTTGAACGATGGGCAACGAACGTTCTTCTTTACAAACATCATTTTTTCTAATGCCTTTATTTATAACTATATTATTTTCATCTACGTCATCGGAGTCTGGTTCATCAATTTCAAAATAGAAATTTGTAACATCATAGAAAACAAGATTAGCTTTTCTGTTAAACTTATTAATCATATTGGAATTAATTACTTTTGTAATATTAGTTCTATATTTATATATAAAGTCAAGAGTATCATAAATGTTATATTCATAAATATTAGAAATGATAGGGGTATAATAATTTGTGTTTTGTTTTGCAGTTTTAATTTTTGTTGTAGGATTTAAAACTCTCCCATAAATTAGAAGTCTAACGAAACCTAATATATCAAAACTAGAATTAAGAAATCGTTTGTAACTTCTCACAAAATCAATAAGTCCAATTTCTTCAAGAATTCTTTCGATGAGAACATGTGAAAATAATTTTGGATCACCAATGCAAAAATCATCGTGTTCACAGAAAGTAAGATTATATTTTTTAATATTACTTATATTTTTATCAACATATGGTAAAAGATCTTCAATAATAGGATTACCATTTTTAAAAGATTCTTTAAGACGCTCGACATAGTTAGGTTTTCCATCATCAAACTTAGAAAGAGGACCAATGTTATATTCTACAATTTTAGTTGATGTTTTAATTCCTTTAGAATTAATAATTCGTTTATTACTAACTAATCTTAAATAATCTTTACCATTATTTTTTACTTTCTCGATATACATTATTTCACCTCTATACTTATCTACCTACATCAATTATAAAACAAAAGCAAATAAAAGGCAAGAGAAAAAGACTTAAAAATAAGCCTTTGTGAAATTTTTAT
>URIY01000072.1 GCA_900547995.1 uncultured Mycoplasmatota bacterium | reverse complement strand
AACAAGATTTATCGGATAGTTATGAAACTGGTTATGATGATGGCATGAATAAAGGAAAAGAAGATGGCAAGATAGAAGGGCAAAAAATAAAAAGCATAGAGATTGCCAAGGTGATGCTATCAAAAAATATAAGTGTTAAAGATATCAGTGATATTACAGGTTTATCTATAGAAGAAATAAAATCTCTTTAATTAAAACAGAAAAGAAATGACATAAATTGTAATCGTCATTTCTTTTTTTATTTTTTATAAAAATATAATTGTAAGCAAACCAACAATAACACAGTATATAACAAAATAGATTAATTTTCCGTTTTTAACAATATTTCTAAACCACTTAGTTGCAAAGTAAGTTATAATACCTGCAACAAGTGTAGCTGTTAAATAATATATCCACATTGTAACACTTAAATTACTTTTAAATAGATCACTTATTCCAAGTATAGTTGTAGCAATAGAAATAGGTATATATAAAATAAATGAGAAATTAAAGGCTGTATCTCTTTTAAATCTTCTTATCATACCACCAACTATAGTTGAACCACTTCTACTAATACCAGGTATTAAAGCAATAACTTGAAATATTCCAACTATAAGTGCATCCTTAAAAGTGATTTGATTTGGATTCTTTTTTCCTTTTAAATTTCTTATTAAATATAGAAATAATGCTGTAATTAATAAAGTAGCACCTACAAATTTGACATTTTCTTCTAATTTATCAAATAAACCAAGCTTAGTTACAACAATTCCCATAATACCAGCAGGTATAGTAGCGATAACAACTAACCAACAATATTTATAATCGTCTTTATATTGTTCTTTTTTTGTTGTTAAATATCCAAAAAAGCCTTTGAATAGATTACCAATTTCTTTCCTAAATAAAATAATAATTGCCACCAAGCTTCCAAAATTAGTAAGTGTTGCAAGTAAACTAAAATCAACATCTAAATTGTTTCCACTTAATAATTTTTGAAATATAAGTAAATGTCCACTAGATGAAACAGGTATTGGCTCTGTAAAACCTTGAACAAATCCTAAAAAAATAAATTTTAGTAAATTAATAAAATTCATATTATCACCTAGAATAATTATATACTATATTTTAAAATTAATAAATAAAAAAATAATAAAAGTATAAAATTAATTAGGTGGTAATAGTGTTTGTACGAATTTTCTTTTTTCTAATTGGTTTTGGTCTTACAACAATCGGCTGTGTTTATATTATAAGTTACTTAAATTTAATGACAATAGGGTATAATTTTTCAGAGTATGTTAATTTTATAAGTAGACAGATTGAATGTCTATATACAATTATAGGGTTAATAATAATGGCACTTACCATTTTTATACCAGAGAGGAGAAAACATGAATTACATATATGATATTTTGTTAAATTTTAAAGAGGACTTATATGACTTTTTTGATTGGAATTATAGTGATGACATAGAGCATATAAGAAAAATACCTGTATTTAGAATAGATTGTCATAGTTTTAAACAAATAAAAGAAAATATAGTTAAATTTGATTTAGACTTTTTAAATAAATTATTAAATAAAACAGAAGTATTTGATCATAAAAAGGTTAAACAAGTAGAATATGCATTTCTATTATCAAATGGTCTTGAGGTACTAGCCTTTAAATGTGATGATAAAGGAATAAGCAAGTATATTAGTAAATTATTAATTGATGAAGATACAGAAGTTATAGAAGTGTGTGAGAGACTAAGTGAAGAAAAAATAAATTACAAAACTTTAAATAAGAGAAATATCGATACTTTTAAAACCAGAAATGATAAAGATATTATTAAATATATAAAAAGAGAATTAAATGTATTAATAAAGAATCAAGAGTATGATAAATTAAAATATATATATTATGAATGTTTTAATGAAAAGGAGAATAAGGTTAATAATATAGTAAAAAGAATAAATAATTGTATAGATAACAATTTAGACTTTAAATATATAAAAATGTATAATATATTAAAAATGAAGGCTATAAAAAGATAACAGTAAATAAGAGTAAATAAATTAAATTAGTTGAAATTAGGTAAAA
>URIY01000071.1 GCA_900547995.1 uncultured Mycoplasmatota bacterium | reverse complement strand
TTTGTCAAATAGTGTTGGTAGACAATAAATCTGATAAATGAGTTGATTATAGGGGTGATGAAAAATCACCCTTTTATAATGCCTTTAATTAAAAATACACGAGCAATAAAATGATCGAATTTTCTATATCCAAAAGCAATTCTTTTGATACATTTAATTAAATTATTAGTACCTTCAATAATTCTATTGTTAATATCATATTTAAACGAATTTTCAATATATCTAATATTTTCTCTATATAGTTTTAATGCTTTTTTCATTTTTGGTTGTATACTTTTATTTTGATTAAATGATATAAAAGGAAAATAATATTGAATTTTATTAAATAGATAAAATGGCTTTATACGTATTTACTGATTAATAATAGATAAAAATAAACTTTATTTGATAATTATTATATAATTAAAAGTTAAGGTAGTGGTAAACATACTGTGTTTACCTTGCTTTTTAAATGTTACCTTTTTATTTGATTTTTTACTGAGTTGTTATCAAGGTAAATATTTTTATATTATTATTGAAAAAAATCATTTTTTGGGTTATACTAAAAATAGATAATAGGAGTGGTGTTTGTGATACTGAAAAAACCATATGCTTTTTTTATAAAACATTTTAAACTTTTTAATATAATTTTAACTTTATTAGAAATTTATGTTTTGTACAAATTAGGATTTTTGTTTCAATTTTTTTCTGAATATTCTAGTTATCCACAAGGTGCAATAGGACAAAGCTTAACTAATACCCTTATTAATAAATATATTTTTATTGATCTTGTAATAATTGTACTTAGTTCTATTTTATTAGCTAGTATTTTACATAAGAAAAATAAACCGACTAAATTATATATGTTTAATATTATAATTAATATTTTTATAATTATATTGCTTTTTTTAACATCTAATATACTTTCAATAATACAAGTGCAAATTATTGATAATAGGACAGCTTATGCATATAGAGATTTTTTAGTACTTGCTGGAATAATTGAATTAATTATGATTATATTTACTTGTATTAGAGCACTTGGCTTTGATATCAAAAGTTTTAGCTTTGGAAAAGACTTAGAAGAAATGCAAGTAGATATTTCTGATAATGAAGAATTTGAATTACAAATAGATGTTGATTCTGGCGGATTTAAACGCAGTTTAAATAAAAATAAAAGATATTTTAAATATTTTATAAAAGAAAACAAATTTGCTATAATACTTGTTTCAACTATTGTTTTAGCGATTACAAGCTTTCTTATATATTCTAGAATGGGGATATATTTTAATACAGTTAAGGCTAACAAAATGGTAGATGTTGATAACTTTATAATAGGTACAACTGATAGTTATTTAACAAATAAAGATTATAGAGGAAATACCATTATAGATGATAAAGTATTAATAGGTGTAAATATTAAGGTAAAGGTAAACACTAATAAAGAAAAATTAAATATTGCAAGATTCAGTTTAGTTGTTGATAAAGAAAAATATTACCATACAACTAATTATAAAGACAAACTTATAGATTTAGGCAATATATATAATAATCAGATTATAACTGGTGATTTTGAAAATTATTTATTAGTATTTGAGATACCTAAAAGTAAAGCAAAAAAGAAAATGTATTTACAATATGATACTAATGATGAAAAAGAAGTTAAATTTAGATTAGATCTAATTGATTTGGATAATAATATTAAAACAGAAACAATAAACTTAGGTGAAAAATTAACTTTTAATAACGATATTATAAATGACGGTGAATTAACTATAGAAAGTTTTGAAATAAATAATAAATTTAAAATTGATTATAAGTTTTGTATCATTAGTAATGAGTGTTATGACTCATATGAATATATAGTACCAGATTTTAGAAGCAATTATGATAAAACTATTTTAAAAATAGTTGGAAATATTAATTTAAAAGAATCAAACATTAAAACAGATAGTTTATTTCAATTTATTAATAACTATGGAACTATAGTTTATGAAATCAATGGTGTATCAAAAAGGCAAAATATTTCACTTGTTGAAATTAAACCTAGCAAAACTAGTTTGAAAGATACTTATTATATAGAAATTCTTAATGAAATACAGAATGCCGAAAGCATATCATTAGAATTTAATTTAAGAAATAATAAATATATTTATAGATTAAAATAAACAATAAATGACAAATTTTATGTAAAGCAATAATAAATTTATTGCCTTAGAATATTTAATATGTTAGAATAA
>URIY01000070.1 GCA_900547995.1 uncultured Mycoplasmatota bacterium | reverse complement strand
AGTTCTTTTAAACTCCTTTTAGGTGTCGGCATTTCTTCGGGCATCATTCCACCAATATCTGCGATTGCTTTTCTAACTTTTTGACCAACTTCATAATGTACATCTTTTGCTTCTTTCTCACCTTGTACATTATCTTTTAAAAGTTTTTGCTTTGTTTGATTTATTCTAAATAAATTAGCAACTAATTCATCTTCATTCATATTATCTAAAATATCTTCTCTATATCGTAATTTTTTTCTTTTAAATATATCATCAGCAGTTTCTCCATTATATAATCCTTTATACCCTGCATTGTGAAATTCAGCCATATTTTTAACGCCAGCAGAAGACGCAACTTTTTGTAACGTATAATTACCTTGTTTTGTTAATTTTCTTTGATAAAATCTTTTTTCATCATCCGATAAAGAATCATATTCTTGTTCTGTTATTTCTTGTTTTCTTGTTTGAATAGCAAAATAGGTTTGTCCTAATGCAACGACTTCTTTGTTTGGATCTGCATTTTGTACTATTAAATAACATATATATCTTGAAAGTTTATAATCTTGGATATTAGCAGTGGCATTATTATTTCTTTTTGACAACTTGTTGACCTCAACAAGTTGTTCAACTATATTAAATCCAGAATTTTTACAAGCCTCTTTTGCTTTATTTAAAACCTTTAAGAAATTTCTCCAGTCTTTATATTCTAAAACTTTTGAAAGTTCCCTAGCATACCAATATTCATTTCCATATTCATCTATATGTTTAATATTCTCAAAAATATTGTTAGTATATCTATCTACAATTTTTTTCATTACTACCTCCTCATTTATTGCTTCATATAAAAGTTTTCCATAAGTCGTTATTACCCCTATTTTCTTTAACTCTTTATCATTTTTTGCCTATAAAATGTAAAAAGGAATAAGATTGAATGCTTTTATTTATAAATCTTCGTAGGAAGTTTTCCATAAGTCGCTATTCCCAAGTTGATATTTGTCTTGTTTTCGTTATTCATTTTTTTCACTTCCTTTTATTAATTAATAATTCCATTATTTTTTAACACATCTTCAAGATATTCATTTTTTTGAATAATTAATAATTTTTTTGGATGATAATCTTTTATTATTTCATTCCAATTATATAAATTTATTTTTAATTTATCTGTAAAAATATTATTATTTCCTCTAGCATAACATCTTTCTTCTAATACTTTTTCACTATCTAAAGTAGGATAAGCTAAGTAATATTCAATGTTGTTTTCTTCAAAAAAATCAAGCAAATGGAAGTGCATTGATGTTAATACTACATCATATTTATTTTGCGCTTCTAAAACAGCATGATAATAATTAATCGGCCAATCTTTATTTTTAGGTCTTTCCTTTTTTCCTTTCCTTTGTTCATAAGGTATGCTTTCAAACCCTGTATTATCCCATTGATAATAACCTGATTCCATATCAATAATATTATCATATTTATTTCCAAGTGTCGTTTTACCTATTGCACCAAATCCTGCCACTATTATTCCTTTACTCATTATACTTCACCTTATCTTTTATACATTCCATAATTCTAATTGCTTCTTTTCTATCAGAATCTTTTTCTTTACTGCTTAAATCTATATAATTAGTATTAATTTGCCTAGTCCATCTATCTACAAATTCTTTTGGGATTGTTAAACTCCCGTCTTGATTAATTATACATTTACTAAAAAGGTGCTTTTGCCATCTTGACCATCTATCATGTTCATAAGCAGCAAGTTTTTCAATTATATCATTATCTTTCATAAAATCACCCATCTTAATATTTCTTTCATTATTTTTCCTCTTTATTTTCACTTAAATATTTATTATAAAATTCATCCATTGAAGAAATATATTTTTGATCTTGTATAACTCTAAATTTTTCATATTCTTTTTCGGCTTTTTCCACTGCTTCCCTATGGGATATACTGCCACTATTATTTAATACTTCTTTTCTTCTAAATTTTAATAAATCATCCGTTGCATTTATCCAATCTTTCATTGTCATTACATGTCTTTGCTTTGCTTCATCTTCCGCAAATACTAAAAACATATTTGTTAAATCTTTTAAATTATTCATTTCTTCTTCGTTTAAATAATTTTTAGCAACAACCACATCATATTTATATATTAAACCATCAGGAGAATTTTTCCAATTAGTTAATCCCATATGTTCTTTATCTGAGTTTGCTCTTGCATATATTAATTCAGCAGCAGTATGTCCACTTATAGCAAAGTGCAATTTGTTTTGAACTATTTTAAAGAAAGTATACGCTTCTTCTGACTTAGGATTGTAATCAGTTGCTGTTGCAATAAATAAATCAGTGATTTTTTG
>URIY01000069.1 GCA_900547995.1 uncultured Mycoplasmatota bacterium | reverse complement strand
TATTTTTAACTAGTTCTCCTGAATTATATTCAGCATATATAAGTTTTTCTTTATCGATACCGAGTAATATACTAATTACATTAGCGATTATTTCTCTTGCTTCTTCACTCCTAAATAATGCTTTAAACATCGCATCGTTTAATAGATTAATTTCTTTTCTGTTCATTATCTCTCCTTCTAATAAGGCCTTACAAAAAGAAATTTACCATATATTTTAAAGCATTACAAATCAATAATTTAGGAAATTAATATTATAAAAATACTCAAATATTTGAAATCTGTATAACAGATTTCCCATATCTGAGTATTCTTTGTATCAAATTTGTTAATTTATACATTTTTTAATTTTCACAAATTTTACAGTAATGTTTCAATTCTTTATATTTATTTTTTAAAGATTCTCTATAATCAATTTTATCCATATGGCTTTCATATTCATTTAACCATTCCTTTGTTAAATTTAGTTCATCTAATTTTTCTAATAATATATACTCTTTAACTTCTCTAATTTCTTGAATATAATATTTATGAAAATATTTTATTTCCTTATCTATCTCATTTAAATTAAAATATATTTCAATTATACATTCTACGTAGTTATTAATAATTTCTTTTAAGGTGTATTTCCTATTATTATCTTTTAAATTTTTAAATTCTATTATTTGCTGCTGAACTTTAGTATTTAATAACTCAATAGCAAGTTCTTCTACTTCAGTAGTTTTCAAATTATATATAAATATTTTGAACATGCCATATGATAAATCGTATTGATCCTTAAGAATATCAAGTAAATTAATACATTTTTGAAGATTTTCTTTTGTATAACCATTTGCAATTATTCTATTTATAATAGTATCATAATATTCAGTCTGTGATACTCCTAAAGCTTTAAAAGTTTCCCAATTAACGAATAATAATCTATTGGAACCTATGCTTAACCTTTTAAAAATTTCTATTAGTAAAGTAGTAGCAACTATACCATTTTGTTCATTAAATGGTATACTATTTAATTCTTTATAATACCTTTTAACTTTAAAACGCCATGAACTCCTTTCTTTTTTAGAAATTATTCGATTAGCACAAGCATAATACTCATTATCAACACAATTAATGAAGTAAACAATTTCTTTATATAGTTCATCAAAAGACTGCTTTACTTTAACTGGTTTTTCACTTGTTTCCATATTTTTAATGAAGTTATCAATATCATAATCTTCTTTTTTACTTTTTGGTAAACGTTTATATAATTCAACAATTATCGATTCTAATTCTTTTTTATTATACTTCTTTATTTCGTTTTTTAAATCTTTTATTAGCATAATTAGTACCTCATAAATAATTACACCTTATCAAAATATGTTATTTTTCTTTCCATAACATCATCTTCAATAGCGTCTCTAAGTAATTTTCTAACCATTTCTGGTTCTCTTATATTTTTTAAAACTATACCTTTTTGAAAATGCTGATTACCTGAATGAGAATCAACTTTTACATATAAATTACCAACATTTAAAAATCTTTGTAGTATACCTTCAATTAAATCCGGATCCTTTAATGTATATAACTCAATAGTATTTGTTTTACGCTTAAAAAAGCCTTCTTTAATAATCAGTTCATCCTTAGTTATTTGATATACCGTAAAATTTAAATGTAACAAACTTAAAAAGCGATCCCATAATCCTGATGGTTGCCCTTCCCATAATATTTCATAATCTATTTTTGTATTTTTATCCATATTATCAACTCCACTATTTTAAGTATAACATAAATATTTTTAATGTCTATGTATAATTTTGTTAATGACTTACAAATTAATAATATGATATAATTTAAATGGTAGGTGATTAAATGACTTTATTCATTTTATGTACTAAAATATTTTTTGCTAGAATTTTAGATGTTTCTCTTGGCACGCTTCGAACAATAATAACTGTAAAAGGCAAAAATTTACTCGCTGCGTGCATTGGCTTCATTGAAATTTGTATATGGTTTACAATTGTTAGAGAAGCACTAAATACTGATGAAACAAGTATGTTTGTAATGCTTTCATATGCAGCTGGATACGCTACTGGAACATACATTGGTGGTGTAATCTCTAAAAAAGTTATTAGAGGAACTGTTAGTATGCAAATTATAACAGCTAATCATAATTTAGTTAATGTTATAAGGGATAATGGATATGCTGTTTCTGTTATGAATATCAAAGGGCAAGAAGAAATTGATAAATATATGCTTTATATTGAGGTAAATAATAAAAGTTATGATAGATTAATGAATTTAGTTAAAAACAATGATAGTAAAGCTTTTATCGTTGTCAATGAAACTAAATTTGTACAAAATGGTTTTATCAAATAAAAAATATTCTGTTGAACTGCACCCTTTAGAGTAGACACTAATAAAAAAATAGGTTCAGTGATATAAT
>URIY01000068.1 GCA_900547995.1 uncultured Mycoplasmatota bacterium | reverse complement strand
TCTTTATATTTTCCAATATTGTATTTCATATTTTCCAGTATTATTTTAAGACTGGCAAGAGGAGTTTTAAGTTCATGGGATGCACCTTTAAAAAAGTCATATTTTAACTTTTCTAATTTTAAAATTTCTTTATTTTTAAATTCCAAATTGTCAATCGTTATTAATAAAGTAGAATACAAATCATTAATTTGTTGTTTTAGTTCGCCAACTTCATCATTAGAGCTAACTTTTAATCGCGTTTCTTTATCAAGTTTCTTCATTTTATCAGTAACAATTTTTATTTCCTGTATATTATTTTTTATTAATTTTGCATAAATTAAAGAAATAATAGCAGAAAAGGAAATTGATATTAATAAAGAATATGGTAAAAATTTAACGCTTAAATTTTTCGCATCTTTTTGCATATCAGCTGTAGAAACAAATTGTAAATTTATTTTTTTACCATCATTAAGCTTTATTTCTCTTTCTTCAATTATCAAAGAATTACTATCGCTTTCTAAATTAACATTTATATCATCTTTGATTTGTATTTCATTTTTATTATTTTTTTCTTTTATAAATGCTTTTATTTCACTGCTCTTCGAATAAAGCTCCAAAGTTTGTTCTATATATTTCATTTCTTTTCCATTCATATTACCAGAAATTTCATCTGCAATATTATGGATCTTTTCTTTTCTCGTCTCCAAATATGTTTTAGGGAAGATAAAATAAACTAATAAATGGACTAATATAATTATTATTCCAAGAACAGAAAATATTTGTATGAACATTTTGGGAAATATCTTTAATTTTTTCATTTTATCTCCAATTTGTATCCTACATTTCTTATAGTAGTTATACAGTCTAATTGTAATTTTTTTCTAAGTTCTTTTATGTATACATCTATTACTCGATCATAAGGAGCTTCTTCGCTATCTTTCCATACATAATCAATAATTTGCATTCTTGTTAACACTTGTCCATTATTATCCAATAAACATTTTAATACTTCTAGTTCTTTTGCATTTACATCTATCTCTTCTCCATTTATTTTAGCTGTATAGCTATTAAAATTAACTGATAGATTCTTATATTCAAACATCTCTAAATGTCCATAATTCTTCTTAATTAAGGAATCTATTCTGGCCTTTAAGACCGGCAATGAAAATGGCTTTTCCATATATCCATCTACCAAATTAGTAAATGCGTCAATTTTATATTCTTCATCACTAAATGCAGTCAGGATTAGAATTGGTAAAAAGCTTTTCTTTCTAATTTCTTTCAACACTTCTAAACCATTAATAAAAGGTATTTGAATATCTAAGATAACCAGATTTATATCGCTATTAAATTTTGACAATGCTTCTCTTCCATCTTTAGCCTGAATAACAGTATATCCAAATTCTGAAAGATATTCACTTATTCCCTCTCTTATCATATTATCATCTTCAACAGTTAATATATTCATGTATACCTCCACTTAAACCTATTCGCTTATATTGTACAGCATATTATTGGGTATTTAAAAGCAAAAAATTTTTGGTGCTTTTTTGCACCAAAAATTTTATTTATTGTCGATTAATAATTCTTTTGGATTTCTTCTTAATGTATTGAATGAAGAAATAATCAAAGATACAAGAAGTACTAAACTCATAAATATAACTACATAAACTATGAATTTAGGTAATACATTTATATCTAAACTTGATAATGTCTTGTTAAATCCTTCAGCTTCTGCCCCACCACCTAATTGACTGGATGCGGATTGTCTACCTATTTGTTTTGCTATATTGCCAGTAACCTTGTTCAATATATTATTTCCAAGCTTTTCAGCTGTATATTGAGCTAAGAAATAAGAACCAGCATATGCGGGGATTGATATAAATACCATCTCAAATAGGAATTGACCAAAAATTTCTAATTTTGATTTACCTAATGATAGTAATACTGCTATTTCCTTCTTTCTGGCATTCATCCATAATAATAGTAATAATGAAACTACAACTCCTGCAAATATTAATGAGCCAGCAAATAATTTGTTTGAAATTGAGTAGATACCTGATATAGATTGTTGTAATGCAGGGTAATTTGATGAACTTTTAATCAGATTATATGCTCTCCAATTTATATCTAATTTCTTAATATCTTTTATTACACTATCAAGATTCTTATCACCTTTTACAAAGAATGTTGCATCCTGGTATACAGCTGTATCTTCTGTATTACCATAAACTTTAGCAGCTGTATGAACATCAGTAATTAATGTATTTTCGTATAGTTCCTGTGCTGCACTTACTCCACCGCTATTATGCCCATCGAATAAACCTTTGATTTCTACTTCTACTGTTTCATCTGCATGTTTCTCGTTATCAGCATCAAATAAATTAGATTTTATTTTTATCTTATCTCCAACTTTAAGATTATTTTTTTCAGCCAAGTCTTTATGCATTAAGATTTTATTTTTATCTTCATTTTCTAAATGCTTTCCTTCTACTAATTTATATGCTCCTGATACAAATTTTGTTTCTTTTGATGAGTCGTTAACTCCGGTTAACATCACTGTTCTTTTAAAATTCTTTGCTCTTTCAGGCGATTGATTCGCAAGAGTCTCTTGAGTTTCAATAATATCATAATCAACTAAATCTGCAACACTGTTTATTCTTTTTACATAGGAGTCTATACTATCTGTTTGAGATATCTTTTTAATATCTTCACCTTTTACATTTCCTCCACCTCTAGGTGTTCCCGGATTTACTTGTCTATTTATCTCCATAGAAAAACTATTTGTTATATTAGCAAATGTTTCTTTTGAAGCTCTGTCCGTAGCATCTTTAATAGATAAACT
>URIY01000067.1 GCA_900547995.1 uncultured Mycoplasmatota bacterium | reverse complement strand
TCTTATATTTTAAGCTTTTCATGAAAAAACGGAATTTAGTTTAAAAATTCACGAATATTTTCACAAAAAGTCTTGATAACAATTATCTTCTTCACATAATACTCACTTTTTTAGTAAACACTTTATCCGTTGCATCATTATTTTTTTCATATACATCATTAGCTGTAAGACTAATTTCACATGATCTACCAGATAAAATATCATACATATATTTATTAATTACTCCATCAACAATTGTTTTTAAGCCTCTTGCCCCACAATTCATTTCAAAAGCTTTTTTAGATACAGCATCAATGAATGATTCATCATAATTTAATGTAATATTTCTTTGTGATAAAAACATTTTATAAAAAAGTAATATGCTTTCATTTGATTTGACTAAAATATTTCTTAATAGTTTTTCAGACATATTATTCATTTCTATTATTTGTGAAAATCTTCCTATTAATTGAGACATTATACCATAGTTAATAAAATCATTTGGTGTACATCCATCCTCCAAATTTATTTTGGGAGTGCTTAAATTTCCAAATCCAATAGTTCCTTTTTGTTTTTTTCTATCTTGAATTATATTATCTATGCCATCAAAAGCACCAAGAGCAATAAAAGTTATTTTACTTGTATCAAACTCAAATCCACCTACATTGCTATACTGCGATTTATTTAAATATATTTTCCCACCGTCAAGTGCCTTAAGCAATGATTTTTGTACACCTAAATACTTGACTTCATTTCTTTCATTACCAAGTGATGATAATTTATCAAACTCATCTATAACAATAATTCCTCTTTCGGCAGTTTCTAGATCTTCATCAGCTGCTACATACAAGTTTTTAAACATATCTTCCACGTCATTACCTACATAACCTGTAACAGTATACGTTGTAGCATCTTCTATCGTAATTGGCAAATTATAATAACTGCATAATTTTTTTATAGTTTCTGTTTTACCAGTACCCGTTCCACCTTTAATCAAAATATTTTGCCTATATTTACACAAATTTTTATCATGATTATTAAATAATTCTTGATTAAAATAAATACTTGAAAGCAAACTCTTAATTTGATTATCTTGTCCAACAATAGTACTAGTTATATCACGATATAAAATTTCAATTTGTGAATACCTTGGTTTGGCATTTATAGTATCAACTATTTTTTCATTAAAACGATGATTATTTGTATCAATTTGCTTATTAATATTAAACTCACGGCAAAGACAATTCCATAATTCTACATCATTTATAGTATTAACAATTTGACGTTGTGGATCTATTGTTATAAATTCTCCAACAATATCTAAAAATTTATTTTCATCAATAAATGTAAAAACTCTTTCAATAAAGTTATGATTTTTCGTATGACTTATAATTTTCTTTAAATTAAGTGTATATTCTGTCCCATTTACCTCAAATTTAGTTTGTTCGGCTTTTGTTACTTCTTCACCATCAATAATTTCTTGAATGTATCCAACATAGATTTCTTCTTTCATAGGCTTGTAATATAATTTCTTTATCCTGCATAATAAGGCTTTTTTATTCATACTGCTTCCCCCTGTTTGGTTTGCTATTATATATCAAAATAATGATATTTTCAAGTACTAATTAAAAAGAGCCCATACCATTTATCCATATATGAATAAATTAAGTTGAGGGGGATTTATGATGAATAACTATTCAAATTATAATGATTACTATAATATGATGAATATGTCATCAATTCAAAATAATCAAAATAACCAAAATAATAAGTTAAATCAAACTAATTTTCAAGCAAATAATAATTATAACTTTAACAAATGTACATATGATCAAGCAAATGTACAAAATTTATATGATGCCTATGCAGGTTTTATTAGAGGGAATATGTTTCCTGACCTTTATAATGAATATAAAGTAACAAAGCCTTTTAATATTGAGCCACTTAATGAGCAGGCTGAAATGTTAACAAGTATTGACGCTTTATGTTTTGCTAGTCATGATTTAAATCTATATTTAGACAATTTTCCTGATGATAAAAAAATGATTGAATTATTCAATCAATACCGCGTGCAAGCAAATAAAATGGTTGAAGAATACGAAAAAAAATTTGGGCCTATTTTTGTAAATAGTGATGCCACAAATACATATCCTTGGTCTTGGGATAATAGACCATGGCCATGGGAAAATAACTAGGAGGTTTCTTTATGTGGAAATATGAAAAAAAGTTGCAATACCCCGTTAATATTGCAAAAAAAGATTTAAAAATGGCTAAATATATTATCACACAATATGGAGGTCCCGCAGGAGAACTTGCTGCAGCATGGCAATATTTAGATCAAAGATATATTATGCCTGATGAAAGAGGAAAAGCACTTTTAACTGATATTGGTACAGAAGAACTGGCTCATGTTGAAATTATTTCAGCCATGATTTATCAATTAATGAAAGGTGCTTCATTAGAAGAATTAAAAGAGGCTGGTCTTGGTGAACATTATGCTCAATTTGGTATGGATTTGTTCCCATCAGACTCCTTTGGTAATCCATTTAATATGGCTTATATAAAAGTTGCCGGAGATTATATTGCAGATATTGAAAGTGATATGGGAGCCGAACAAAGAGCTAGAGCCACATATGAGCACTTAATGGATCTTACAAACGATCCTGATGTACTTGCTCCACTTGCTTTTTTAAGGCAAAGAGAAATAGTACATTATCAACGTTTTAAAGAATTAAGGAATTATTACTTAAAACTTAAAGAAGAAGGTAAATTAAAATAAAAAAATCCATATGGATTTTTTATTTTATACCTAAATAATTACTCACAAACAAAATGAAATTTATTGGTATCAGAAACGACTTCGTTATATGTTAATTCTTTATATTTCTTTTCAATATCAAATTCATTATTACCTAAATATCTAATTTTATCATATGTTATAGCTATTTCATTTCCTAAACCTAAAGCAACTTTATCACATACAGTCGACTCTAACAAAGAATATCTTCCATGTTCAAGAATAATATCCTTTCCTTCAACATTATAAAATTGTATACCACCAAAACCAGCTTTTTCAGAAGCATCATAATTTATTTTACCATTTTTATCCGCAAACATTAATTCCATACCCAAAATATTAGCAGGACTATAGTCGATAAACACAATATCATCTATTATTTCATATTCTAATGTTGCATCAGTACCACCGTCTCTATGTGCATAAAATTCGGTTTCATTATTATAATTAATTCTATAAGAATTACGCTTATTAAACAATGTATACATATCTACCTTATTTCCATTTACATAAACAATATTATCTTTCATTGTAACATCCATTTTTGCAGTGTCATCTTCTTCTTTAGAATTTATACCATCATTCGTACTATTTTCGTTATCATCTTTGGAATTTTCATTTTCAACGTTATCATTTTTTTGTGAATTGCCTTTTATTACATTATCATAAACAAAATAGCCGCCTAAACCTAAAACAAGTATTCCTATGATTATAATGACTATTTTATTACTCTTAACATTTTTCATATCAATCCATCCACCTCTAAATTTATTTTACATTACAATTATTTTAAAATCAATAAAAAATTAGCAATGCATGATGTGAATCCTGTTTTGGAGACACTAATAAAAAAATAGGTATATTAAAAAGAGAAAATTTCAT
>URIY01000066.1 GCA_900547995.1 uncultured Mycoplasmatota bacterium | reverse complement strand
ATGGTCTATAAAGCTTAACGCTTTAAGCGTTACTTCGGGACTTCCGGGCCCCTGCCGTTCTGTATTCAAGAAGAATTCGCAAATTAAATTAACGTCGATTCCAAGAATGGTATTATTTTCGTTACTCATGATTGATCAATATAAAGCATACACGTGAAAGCATAATTCTACTTTCCTCGTTGTACACGGATTAAAAATTCAAATTATAATAGTTTTAATTATAATTTATCATTAGATAACAATAAAATTACTATATTAAAAGAAGAATTACTTATTAATAAAATTATTAATTATTCATATGGCGATATAAATATTTATAATTTAAACGATTTGTTAATTAAAAAGGGGTATGAATACAGATTTAATATCGAAGATAATGTAACCATAATTGAAAGTGAAAGTTTATTTTATAATAAAAACCATAACAAGTTTGAAAAAAAAAATTATGATTTAGGTACTGTTTCATCTAATAGCATAAATCGATTAATGGATATGGAACAAGACAATGGAAAATTTATTTATGGTTATAACATAATGACAGGTCATGAATTTACAAGTTATAACATATTAAGACATTCCGGTACTATTTGGAGTATGATCAAGTACTATCAAATAAATCCTAACGAATTATTAAAGCAAAAAATTGATAAGGCCTTAGAATACCTAATTTCAAATATTATTATTAAAGATAGTATTGCTTATGTAGTTGAAAATAAGTCATTAGAAATAAAGCTAGGTGGCAATGGGCTTGCACTTATAACCTTATCTGAATATTTAAATACTTTTAACGATAATAAATATTTTGAAATAGCGCAAAAATTAGCAAACGGTATTATATCTATGCAAAATAATGATGGTAGTTTTATTCATGTTTTAAATTTGGATGGTTCTACTAAGGAAAATTTTAGAACCGTTTACTATGATGGTGAAGCAACTCTAGCACTTCTTAAATTTTATCCAATCTCAAATGATAATACCTATCTTAACCGTTCAAAAATGGCTATAGATCACTTTATTTCAAATGATTATACCAAATATTGTGATCACTGGATATCGTATGCTATGAGAGAATATTTAAAATATGATACAAGCGATAAATATATATCTTTTGCTCTTGATAATTATACTTTGAATATAAATAAATTTAATAAAAATGCTTTTAGTCCAACAAATTTGGAATTACTAACAACCGTATATCAAACTTATTACGACTTAAATGCTAAAAATATATCTAACAAAACCATATTAAATTTTAACATCAATGAATTAAATGAAAAAATTAATAAAGAACTAAATATATTATTATCATTTTATCTTACAAATGACTTATCTATATATTATAAAAATCCAGATAAAATAACAGGTGGATTTTATAGTTTAAATGATAATTATAGAATGCGAATAGACGATATACAGCATTCACTACTTGGCATAATAAATTATCAAGAGATTAAGGCAAATACATTAAACAAAAATTGATATATTTTTATATATTTAATAATTTGACATAAAAAATATATATCAAAAAGAGAAAAAATTGGTCAATTTATATTATTTTCTGTTGTATTATAAATAGTGTTGGCGAGTAAAATTCACTAATACTATTTTTATTTAATAAAAAAGACATAAGTTTGATACAATGTAGTTGAATAAAAAAATAAACATTGAAAGGAATTAAACTTATGTCTATAAATAATTATAGACTAAATTTACTAAATGTTAAAAATGAAAATATTCATATTATTACAAAATGTAAAGAAAAGGTTATTAAAAACAAAAAATATAAAATTGTTGAAGGTATTTTAACCTATACACCACATTCTTGTCCTTGTTGTGGTATTGTTAATCAATCAACAAATGATATTATTAAATGGGGTTTTAGAAAAAATTGTATTGTTAAAATTTCTAAACAAGGTAATTGTTTAACTAAATTAATTCTTCACAAACAACGTTTCTTTTGTAAACACTGTAATAATACCTTTATCGCTGAAACTAATGTTGTTAGTAGAAACAAAAACATTTCTAATAATACTGATCTTCAAATTAAAATAAAACTTATGAAAAAACAATCTAAAAAAGATATTGCTAAAATAACTGATGTTTCTGTCTCTGCCATTGATAGAGTTTTAAATCAAATCTCTTCTCATACTGTTTTAAGGCATCCTACTTTACCTATATCTATGAATTAGGATGAATTCAAAGCAACTAAAGATACCAAAGGTAAAATGGCCTTTATTATTACTAACAATGATACTCATGACCTTTTTGATATCTAAGATTCTAGGAAGTCTATTGATTTAGAAAAATATTTTAAAAGATATTCCAAGAAAAATCGTGATAAAGTTACACATATTTCTACTGATTTCTATTCTGGTTATATTTATTTAGCTAAAAAATTGTTTAAAAATGCCGAAGTATCTATTGATAGATTTCATATTGTTACGCAAGTCTATACTGCTTTAAATTTTACTAGTATTAGTTTATGTAAAAAAGATAATCCTAATTATAATAAATTAAAAGATTATTGGAAATTAATTGTTAAAAATGAAAATGATTTATCTGAAGAAAAGCATTATTCAAAACACTTTCAAAAAGATATGTCCCAAAAAGAAATTGTTCAATATTTAATTAATACTAATTATACACTAAAAGCCACTTATGAGTGTTATCAAGGTATAATAAATTCATTAAAAGATAAGGACTTTAACAAGTTTAAAGCAATATTATTTAATCAAAATAAAAATATATCACCAAAAATGAAAAAAACATTAAAACTATACAGAGAAAATATTAAATATATTGAAAATTCATTTAAATATGATATTAATAATGGAGTTATTGAAGGTGCTAATAACTTAATTAAATGCATCAAGAGAATTGCTTTTGGATATAGAAAATTCGATTATTTTATAGCTCGTGTATTTTTAATTAAAGGTATTATAAAAGGGTGATTTTTCATCACCCCCCTATAATCAACTAATTTATCATATTTATTGTCTACCAACAATATTTGACAAAGAATCCAAAAAATGAAGTTCACATCAAATTATTTTCTTCTTTTTTATATTTTTTCTATCTCATTTTAACTAAAGATGTATTTTATTAACTCTGCATTAATTTTGTAAAAACATATTTAACTGCATTTTCTTCATTAGGTTCAATCTTTTTAATGTGTAAATTATCATCGTCATCGCTAAATAACTCTACAAGATTAACGCAAACATTATCACTCTTACCATCATCATTTACTGTAAAAGCTAAATAGCTTTTACCTAATTCCTCTATTTCAAACGTCATTACTTCTTCCAAGACAATCTTGTTTCCATTTTCATCAATATACATTTTTTTTTGATTATTATTCATCTTGATCTTCCCTTACTTACATCTAAATCTTGTTTTGCCGAAAGAAAAGTTTCCTTCAGTTTTAAAAAATTTTCTTTTTCATCATTTACATCTCTTGCGATATCTGCCGCATTGTTCATAATATTAGCATCCTGTTTTGTAGAATCGACAATTTTATCATATATTCGTTCTGCTCCTGAAACCATCCCATGTAAGACGCCTGTAGCTAGAAGAGAAGCTATTTCTCCAAAAGGTCCATCCAATGGACATAATACAAGTGCAACTGTTGCAACACCACCGACTACATCTACTGTTGTTTTTGCATATTTAAAAAATTCCTTCATCTTATTATAATTATTAATATTCTTTCTTGGTATTGTTACCTGAGTATTTAATACTTCTTTATTCATCGTAATATCAATCCTTTCTTAAGGAGATTATAGCATTATTTATTTATATTTGTCAATTTAAATTATATTTTTCAGATAAAAAGAGTAAAATTTTTTCGCAATAAATAGGCAGATATGCGTC
>URIY01000065.1 GCA_900547995.1 uncultured Mycoplasmatota bacterium | reverse complement strand
GCACATTCATTTTTAGGATATTTATTGTAATATTTAAAATACAAATCATTCATAGAAATAAAAGTATAGTAATCATCCCAATCTTGGAATACTCCATACATTGTAATTAATTCGCTTGATACCAAAACTTGAATATTATATCCCGCATGAAAATCATAACTTAACTTAGAATAATAATCATCTTTTAATACCATAGCAGTTGCATCTTTATCTGTTTTAAAATATGAATTTCTATTTTCTCCACAAATATGTTCTTTTTCTTCATACTCTAATAATTTAACTAAATATTGACAGGCAATTTTATATTTTTTTCTTTCGTTTTTACGTTGGTATATTGTCTATATCCATATTTTCTCTTAAAATATATTGTTTAATTTTAATATCTAATCTTTTATGAAATATTATCGGCCTCCATAAAAATTTATATTTATTAGCATTAGCTTCTATCTTTGTTCCATCTAAATATTGATTATTTATATTTAAGTTAACATCTTCTATAATGGTCTTTGTTATCATCGTAAAAATTTCGTATTGATAAAGAATATATTTATTAATACAATCTTTTATAGCACTATCACTTGGTTGTTCTTGTTCCATTATATACGTTACCCTTAAATCTAAAATGCATAATTTTTCTATTTCACGTATTGAACTTTTAAATTCTGAAAAGCAATAAATAATTGTTGCAACCATATTAAAGGGATTATAACCATTTCTTCCATTCTTTTTTGAACTTTTTCAATTATTTTTCCAACATCAGTTTTGTTTAAAATTACTATAGATTTATCAGTTTTAGCAAATTTTTCAGTGCATTTGTTTGGGGGAACTATGAAAATAGCTATATTTATGTTAAAATAGTTCATATGATATATCTTCTTTCGTCAACTAGATTGTATCACAAATAGCGTTAGAAATTAATTTTTCTAACGTTTTTTTAATTTTGTAATTAAAATTTTTATAAATATTCTTTTAACTTTTCAACAAAAGATTCTTGAAGATCAACAAATTCATTTGCAACGTCATTAACCTTTTTATCTAAATTCTTATTGTTAATTATTCTTCTACCTTCAATAATTCCCATATTAGTACCTTTTAGTATAAGTTCAGCAATTTTAGAATCACTATCATCCATCATTGTTTTCATTTCTATACCATAAAAAGTCATAATTTTTTCCATTAAATTTGTTTCATGTGGTGTTCCATTAGAATCAAATTCACTATATAACTTATTTATCTTCTTCATAATCTTTTCATAGTGTTTACTTTGCTCATCAAGTACCTTTTTTAATTTTTTATTACTTGTCTTTTCAACTATCATTGAAATAGCATCAACTCCCATTTTACTACCTTTATTTAGTTCATCTAATGCA
This sequence comes from uncultured Mycoplasmatota bacterium, assembly GCA_900547995.1. Classification (GTDB taxonomy): domain Bacteria; phylum Bacillota_I; class Bacilli_A; order RF39; family UBA660; genus UMGS1045. The sequence continues at coordinate 2,941 of URIY01000065.1, read as the reverse complement.
TTAATATTTTCTTCCATAATTTATTCCTCCTATTCTATTATGAAAGAAAAAGAAAATATTTATACAAAAAAGATAGAACTAGTCTATCTTTAACTATTTAACTTTATTAATAAATCTAAAATCATATCAACATTTTCAATATTGGTATTTTGTTTTATTAAATTATTACCTAAACTTTTAAGTGATTTATCTATGGCTGCTATTTGAATTAAAATATCATCACATTTACGATCATTTTCAATCATTTGTCTAACGCCTTTTACTTGGCCTTCAACAATACCTAAATGTTTAAGTAATTTTTGCTTTGAATAAATTTTATCATTATCCACTTTACATCACCTACTATTAGTATATACCCCTTAGAGGTATTTGTAAAGTTTTTTCTTTCTTTTATTGGAATTTGGAAAATTTTTGGGCTTCATCTTCTAATTGTTCTAAACTTTTATTATAAATAATATAATCATAATCATAATTTTCAACATTAGCATCTGATTCGTTAGTCATTATATTATCATATCCATCCCTTTTAATTAGAAGACTCTTAGCCTTAAAAGCATCAACGGCTCTTTTTATTTCTTCTGGTTCCCTAATATGTATAAACATAATTTCATCATCAGAATTTTTAAAAATATTAATTGCATCTTTTATACTATTAAAAGCCATATCATTATATTCTGTCGTTAATTTTTTTAAATCAGATAGAAATTTACGATCTTTATCTGTTTTTCCACCATTCCAACCAATTAATTTAGCAATCTCTTTTACTTTATCAATAGAAGAAAAATTGTAAACTCTCTTATATTTTGAAACAAAACTTACAAATGTATCCTTACCACAACCACCTGTACCATTAATAATTACAATTTGTTTACTACCCATATTTTTCTACCTTTCAATAAATTCAATTATTTGTTCTTTAGTTAAAGTAAATTTATTACCTGTCTTAGTTTCCTCTATTTCATAATTTATTCCATCAAATTTATCTCCTATAATTATAACATATGGTGTACCTAAAATATAGGCATCTTTAATTCTACTACCAATAGAATAACCTTCTCTATCATCAATAATAGTATTTATTTTTCTTTCATTAAAATAATTATATAAATCAAAAGCAACATCTTCTTTAGTATCTTTATATATTATTTGCATTTTATATGGAGCAACATTTAATGGAAGAGAAAATCCCTTAATTTTATCATTATCCTTAATAATATTATTTTCTATTATAGTTGCAATAATTCTTCCAAGGCCAATACCATAACATCCCATATAATATGGCTTATCAGTACCATCAGCATCTTTAAAATATAAATTCATAGATTCAGCATATTTAGTACCAAGTTGAAAATTATTACCAAGTTCTACAGATGGATATTCTTTTAAATTAGATATATCTGTAACACCTAATTGTTTTAAATACTCATCCTTATCTTCAAAGTCTAGAACTTCCTTATTTAGTCCAATATTATTTACCTCATCATATACAACAACGTCTTCGCCTAAATTAGTAATTGCTTGGAACTCTTCAGATATTTTACCACCCATTGTACCATTATCTGAAACAGTTGGTATAATTTTAATTCCTAATCTTTTAAAAATATTCATATATGCTTCATGCATAATATTATAAGTTTTATTCATGTCTTCAGCACTTTTATCAAAAGAATAAGCATCCATCATAACAAATGTTCTAGGTCTAAATAGGTATCCTCTTGTACGTATTTCTTTTCTAAATTTCTCACTTATCTGATAGTATGTTGCAGGTAAATTTTTATATGATGGTAATCTATTAGCACCAAATATACTTGCACACTCTTCAGCTGTTGGAGCAAGTCCATACTCTCCTAAATTGTTATCAAGAGTAAACATAATATCATTTTCTTTAGTATATACATCCCATCTACCTGATCTATCCCATATTTTTTTGGGTTGCAACTTTGGAAATTCAACTTGAATACATCCAACTTTATCTAATTCTTCAATAATAACATTTTCAACAATTCTTTCTAATTTTGTCCATAGATTACCATAACCATATATACCACTTTCAAATTGATATAATTCTCCCATTTTCATTAAAATATCTTGACCTGCATAATTTACGTCAACATCATCTAAAGATATTTTTTTAATATTTAAGTTACTTAATTTCATATAAAATTCCCTCTTTCTATACAAAAAAGGATAATACCAACAAGGAGCACAAATAGTGCGGTACCATCCTTTTTATACTTAATTAAGATAACGGTTTTAACCGGAAATGTTTACATTTCACTCAGAGGTAGGAATTTTTAAATAATATGTTATTTCACATCAACCAATAACTTTCTGAAATTATTAATTTAAAAATTATATCCTCATCAACACTTTTTACAAATAAATATTATCATAAATTATTTTTTTTGTAAATAAGCATTTTAATATTATACAATATTTCCTTATTATAGTTTATGAATTTCATCAATAGATAGTCCTGTTATATCGCTAATATCTTTAATATCCATATTTTTTAATAACATTGCTTTAGCAATTTCTATACATTTTTCTTCTTTTGCTTCTTTTATTTTTATTTTTTCACCACTTATTCTTAACTTTTCTAAGTCTTCATCTGATCCATAGTATCTTTCAATTTCTTCATCACTACATAATTCATCCATTGTATCTACAAAATCTTTTTTTATTTCATCTTCCATATCTGTTTCACCTATACATTTCGTGAAGTCTTCATTATTTGTTATTTTTAATAGTGCTAGACATCTTATTAATTTTTGATCTTCTTCACTATACCTTTCTATGTCTCCATTGTACCAACATTTATACCATTTATCAATATTGATATGGTATATTTGTAGTATATTTGTTAGCTCATAGTTATTATCATTCTTTAGTGTAAATAAATCTAATATCTTATGACTATTTTTATCTATATCATATGTAT
>URIY01000064.1 GCA_900547995.1 uncultured Mycoplasmatota bacterium | reverse complement strand
CGATACCATCAAACTCCGTATTTAAAAGTTTAACAGCATCTAACGTATCATCAGTTAAATTATAATGTTTTCTCATTTCTGGAAGACCACTTTGAACTGCATTTAATAATTTATCTACGTGTTTTCTCTTCTTATTAAAGTTAGCAAGTCCTTCTTCATAATATTTTCTAGTTAGCTTTTCCGTTTCAAAGTCATTAAATAATGAATCAAAATACTCTAATATAGTCTTAAGTTCAAAAGTTACATCCTCCAAATTAAGAACACGCACTCTATCAAATATAGAGTTTACTTTCTTTTCTGTTTCACCAATGTTATATTCAACGTTTAAATAATCTAGTTGGTAACCTTCCCTTGTAAGTTTAATATACTCGCTAGATACATCTTCCGTTCTCTTTGGAATAAGACTTTTACCCATAAGCATTATTTCAGGTATCTCATCAATTACTATCGTCATATGGTCAATCATTTCAGCAAGTCCTTTAACAACGTAAATAACTTCCTCATAATCCTTTTTTTCCATAACGTATTCAAACTCTTCAAAACGTTTTTCTATCGTTTCAAATTGTAATTCAATCGTTTTTGCAGTTTCTTCATAATCTGCCTTTGTTTCGGTAAACTTTTTCTTTAGTTTTCTATATCTAGCCTTTAGTTTGATGACACTTGCCCTGTTTCTTTCTTCACTAGATGTTATTTCCTTAATTTCGGACATGATGTTTTTAATTTTAACTTTTATTTTACTTATAACAGGAATATATATTGGTGGAAGACATTATACATATTATTATTTTGATGTTACTATATATAGTGTATTTGGTATAATATCTTTCTTTTTAATATTTAAGAGGATTATAAATAAAAAAATATTTTATCTTTTACTTTTATTTATAAGTATTTTTAGTTTTATCTATTTATTTAAATCACCTAATTATTACTTTACTAAATATAAAAAAGAAGATTTAGTACAATATAAATTTGCTAGAATTATAAATCAAAAAAGAGATGCGACTATATTAAATTATCGCTTTTTAGATGGAGGCTTTTATTTCGCATCAAATACTATACCTAATACAAGATTCTTTATGAGACAGAACATCGCATGTAAATATTTTGAAGAAAATTGTACTGTTCAAGATGAAGTACTAAAAAATAAAGGTGTTGATTTTGTTATTATAAGAAAGAAGCCTAATGAAGTAATTAAACGAAAAATATTACTTAAAAATTATAAATTAATTATGACTGATGGATTTGAGGAGTATGAATATGAACTATATGAAAAAAAATAAAATATTTAAATATGTAGTATTACTTTTAATTTCTATTATAAGTACTTTATCTTTATGTATAAAAATAAATACTAAATATACTATTTCCTTAGATAATTTATTTACTTGTTTAATTTTAACTATCTTTTTTATTTATTTTTATAGTAGATATTATTTTAATAAAAAGAGTGAATTTATTATTTTATCACTATTATTATCTTTATTTATGATAATAGGTGAAAGTTTTTATATAAGTGGTAGCTTTGCATTAATATCTAAAAGTATAACTTTATTTTTAGTTGCACTTATTCGTTTTGGAGGTTTTTATTTTATTTTTAATTTTCTTATTAATACTTTATTTAATTATATTTTAAAAGTAAAACCTAAAAAGATTAATAATAAAATATATCAGTTTATTTTTGAAAAACATCCTCTTATGATGCCAATAATCATAATGCTTATTTGTTACTTACCATATATTATTGCTTTTTATCCTGGTATATTATCACCAGATCCTAGTAATCAAATAAAAATGTTTTTTCATATTGAAACAAAATATTTAGATTATGCGGTTCTTTTAGATCCAAATGTTTATATAACTAATCATCATCCTGTTTTACATACTGTTCTTTTAGGTGGACTTGCTAAAATAGGGGATTTAATGGGAAATGTTAATATAGGTATCTTTATCTATAGTATTATTCAAATAGTAATTGTTGTATTTACTCTTGCTCTTACTATTTATTATATGAGAAAATTAAAAACACCTGGTGTAATAAGAATTATGACATTAATAATTTATGCTTTAGTACCTGTTTTTCCTTTATATGCTATGTCAGTTGTTAAAGATGTTATATTTAATTGCTTAGTAATAATTTATTCTTTATTTCTTTTTGATTATATTAAATTTAAGCCTAAATTTAATATATGGAAAAGCATTTTGTTAATTGTTCTAATGGATTTAATAATGATGTTTAGAAATAATGGAATATACGCTATTATATTATCTATGCCTTTAGTTATTATCTTTATCAAAGAAAATAGAAAACTAATGAGCTTTATTTTAATTATATCTGTAACTTTATTTGAACTTTATACGAAAGTATTATTTCCATATCTTAAAATAACACCTGGAAGTATTAGAGAGGTTTTATCCGTTCCTTTTCAGCAAACGGCTAGGTATGTAAAATACTATGGAGATACGCTTAATGACGAGGAAATAAAGGCTATTGATAAAGTACTTGGTATTAGTGATCTGGCATCACGTTATAATCCTGAAAAAGCTGATCCCGTTAAAAATAATTTTAATAAATATGCAAGTAATGATGATTTAAAAAAATATTTTGAAGTATGGTTTAAAGAGTTTTTTAAACATCCTAAAGTCTATTTTGAGGCTACACTTCATAATACATATGGTTATTTTTATCCTAATAAAACATCATGGTATATTTATTATAAATATGATAAAAGATTAAAAGATTCTGGTATTGATTATCATTATAATAAATTAGGTAGTTTAAGAAATATTTTAAGTGGCTATGGCAATGCCTTTCCATATATTCCTTTAATAGGAATGATGGTTAATATTGCTTTTTGTAATTGGATTATATTATTATCTGTTTCCTTTTTAATGAAATTAAAAAAATATAAGTATATTATCTTTTTAATGCCCATTATATCATTAATTCTTGTTTGTTTTGTTTCACCGGTAAATGCTTATTTTAGATATGCTTTAGGTGTTGTATTTAGTATTCCAATTATTGTATCAATCATGTATAATATAATTAGTGAAAAAAGAAGTGGAGATGTTTAAATGAAAAGTAAAATAGCTGTACTTATACCTTGTTACAATGAAAGTAAAACAATTGAAAAAGTAGTTAAAGATTATAAACGTGTTCTTAAAGATGCTGATATATATGTTTATGATAATAATTCGACTGATGGTACTGATGAACTTGCTAAAAAAGCAGGTGCTATTGTAAAGTATGAATATCGTCAAGGAAAGGGTAATGTTATAAGAAGTATGTTTAGAGATATTGATGCTTCTTGTTATTTGATGGTTGATGGTGATGATACATATCCTGCTGAAGATGCTAAAAAGATGTGTGATCTTATTTTAGAAAAGAAAGCTGATATGGTTATTGGTGATCGTTTATCTTCAACTTATTTTAAAGAAAATAAAAGACCATTTCATAATTTTGGAAATCGTATTGTTAGATGGTTAATAAATAAATTATTTAAAAATAATATAAAAGATATTATGACCGGATATAGAGCCTTTAGTTATGAATTTGTTAAAACATTTCCTGTTTTATCTAAAGGTTTTGAAATCGAAACAGAAATGACTATTCACGCTGTTGATAAAAATTTTAATTTAGTAGAGATGCCTGTAACATATAGAGATAGACCAAGCGGAAGTGTATCTAAATTAAATACATATAAAGATGGTGTAAAAGTCCTTAAAACCATTGCAACTCTATTTAAAGAATATAGACCAGCTTTCTTCTTTAATATTATTTCTGCAATTTTGTTAATTATTTCCTTATTTATGGTAACACCTGTATTTATGGAATATTTTAAAACAGGTCTTGTACCAAGATTTCCTACATTAATTGTAGGAGGTGTAATTTTAACGGTTTCCCTTTTACTTTGGATATGTGGTATTATTTTACAAGTTATTGTAAAAAAGCATAAGCAATTATATGAATTAATACTTAATCAGATGGTGATAAAAAAATGAAAAAATTATTTGAACAAATTATAAAATTTGGTATAGTAGGTGGACTTGCTTTCTTAATAGATTATGGAATTATGGTACTTTGTAAAGAAGTATTTAAGTTTGATGTCTTAGTTGCAGCAGGCTTTGGTTTTACAGTATCTGTTATTTTTAATTATATTGCTAGTGTTAAATGGGTATTTAATGTTAACGAAAATAATAGTAAATCTAAACAATTTATAACATTTATTATCTTTAGTATTATCGGATTAATAATTACAGAAATTATCATGTATATAGGTACTGATATAATGAAGATAAGTTATTTAATTGTTAAAGTAGGGGCTACTTTAATAGTTATGGTTTTTAATTTTATAACTAGAAAATTATTTTTAGAGTGAATATTTTATCATAAATGTACAAAAATAAATATTGGTTTATACCAATATTTTTTGTATAATATATAAGGTGATTTATATATGGAAACGATTGATAAAATGTTAGAAAAATTATCATATTCTAAATTTAGAAGTAGTTTTAAAATAAGTAAAAAATTAAAAGAATATGTTATAGAAAAGAAAATGGATACTATTGAAAAACATGCTTATGATTTAATTAGAAAAAACTTAGCTTCTGAATTTATTCCTAATGATGGAAGACAAACACCTATGAAAGGACACCCTGTTTTTTTAGCTCAGCATGCGACAGCAACTTGCTGTAGATCATGTCTTAACAAGTGGTATAAAATTCCTCAAAATAGAAAACTAACAGATGAAGAAATAGATTATATTGTATCAATTATTTTAAAGTGGATTAAGATGCACAGTAAAAAAGAGTAAAACTAATAAATAAAATATAAATAGGTAATATTTAGCAA
>URIY01000063.1 GCA_900547995.1 uncultured Mycoplasmatota bacterium | reverse complement strand
TCACCAATATATTATATTTATTTATATGTATATTATTATTTTAAAAGTAAATATTATTATTGGTGATAAAAATGGATATTGAAAAAGTAATGACTAAAGGAATAATAGTTTGTCATATAAATGATGATATTAAAAAGATTGCTGATATAATGAAAAAATATGATGTTGGCTTTTTACCTATTATTGATAATAATAAGATTATTGGAACGGTTACAGATAGGGATCTTATTGTTAATGAATTTAATGACGTAATAAATAAACATAATTCATTAATAACCGTTAATTATAATCAAGATGTATATGAGGCCCTTGATATTATGGGTAAAAACAAAGTAAAAAGATTAATTGTTACTAAAAATAATAAAGCTATAGGAATTGTTTCTTTATCTGATTTAGTTAATTATACTACTAAAGATAAATTTACGGAAACATTTAAACAAATATATGAAATAGATAAAAATAATCATTATTTTAATACTGATATTGATGATTTTTATTTATAAGAAAACTAGGTTCATTATGAATCTAGTTTTAATATTTTTATTTATTCATTAACTTTCCTAAGTAATATGCAGTTCTAACCATTTGAGCACTATAACCCATTTCATTATCATACCAAGCAACTACTTTTACAAGTTGTCTTCCTTCTACTGTTAAAATATTAGTAAGAAGTCCATCAACAAGTGCTCCTACTCTAGAACCAATTATATCACTTGATACAATAGGATCCATAGTGAATTTAATTGTTTCACTTTGATTATTTTCAAATGCTTTATTTATTTCTTCAGCTGTTACACTTTTAAATAATTCAAGTGTTAAATCAACTACTGAGCCATCAGGTGTTGGAACTCTTAGAGCACTTCCATCTAGTTTACCTTTTAACTCAGGAATAACTGCTCCAATAGCACTTGCTGCTCCTGTTGAAGATGGAATTATATTGGCTGCTCCTGCTCTACCACGTCTTGCTTTTATTCCTTTCTTATGGGCAACATCTAATATTACTTGATCATTTGTATATGAATGAACAGTTGTCATAAAGCCCTTTTCAATACCAAACTCTTTATTTAAAATATCAAGTACGGGTGCTAAACAATTAGTTGTACATGATGCTGCACTAATTACTTGTTCACTACCATCTAATATATTATGATTTACATTATATACAATTGTTTTTAAATCTCCTTTAGCAGGTGCAGAAATAATAACTTTTTTAGCTCCTGCATCAATATGTGCCATGGCTGCATCTTTAGAAACAAATTTTCCAGTACATTCCATAACAATATCAATATCTAAATCTTTCCATGGTAAATTCTTAGGATCCATTTCAGCAAATACTTTTACTTTATGTTCTCCTACAATTATATCATTTCCTTCAAAACTAATTTCATTTGTTCTATAATTACGATGATTTGTATCATACTTTAAAAGGTATGCTAGTTGTTCAGCATCTGTTAAATCATTTATAGCAACAACTTCAAAATCATTATTTTCTTCCATTAATCTAAAAACTAAACGTCCAATACGACCAAAACCATTAATTGCAACTTTTATCATTTCCTATTCATCCTTTCATTAATAAAATATACTACCACCAATAAATTCTCTTAAAACAGAATCGGCTGGTACACCTTCACTAGGTATTGGTAAAAAATTTCTTAAAAAATTAATTAATCTAAGTACCTCAGGATAAAATTCATCATTTTCATCAACGGAGAATAGTAATGGCTCTACATATACTTTTAAAACACTAATTTCATATAAAAGAGCCGAATTTACTATTTTATCTACATCATCTTGGAATGGAAAAATATATTTTTCCTCACCTTCACGAATTTTCTTCCATTGTCTTAAAGTATCGGCTGCCCCATAACCTCTATACTTATTATCTCTTACAATTCTTCTTAATTTTCTTGTATCACTTGTAAAAATACGATTATGGCTATCAACATTAAGTTGTGTAAGTGGACTAATATAAATTTTATATTTTTCTTTTCTATCAATAGAAATAGTTAATTCATCATTAAGAGCATGTAACCCTTCAATAATAATAACAGTATCACTATCTAACTTTGCAGGTGTTTTTTGATATTCTCTTTTACCGGTTGCAAAATTATATATTGGTAAATTTACACTATCACCATCTAATAATTTAAGTAAATGTTTATTAAATAATTCAACATCAATAGCTCTTAAAGACTCAAAATCAGGTTCACCATTTTCATCAAGTGGTGTTTTTTCTCTATCAAAGAAATAATCATCAATGGAAATACTAAAAGTATTAATACCTTTACTCTTTAAATATCCTTCTAATTTTTTAGAAGTTGTTGTTTTTCCACTTGATGATGGACCTGCAATCAAAACTAATTTAATTTTTCCATTTTTATTCTTAATATCTTCAGCAATTTCATTAAGTTGATTATTATAATTAATTTCTGATATTCTTATAATTTCATTATAGTTTCCAGTTGATACCTTTTGATTTAAATCAGCAGCATTATCAATACCAAGCATTCTTCCCCATCTTGTATATTCTAAGAATTTATCAAATAATTTTTCATGATGTTTATAGTTAAGTGTTATTTCTGGGTTATAAATATCTGGATAGCTTAATACAAAACCATTTTCTCTAATATATGTTAGTTTAAATTCATCTATATCTTTTGTACTATATGGCATTTCTCCATAAAAATAATCATAAATATCATCTAATCGATATAAATTTATATAAGTATTACTAATGTATTTAAGAACTTTCTCTTTATCTAACATATTTTTTTTGTGATAAAACTTAATAGCATCTAATCTTGCAACACTAAGTTTCGTAAATTTTAAATCTTCATTTACTATTATGTGCATTTCTTCTTCTATTTTAGACATAGTATTTTTATTTATACTTGCACCTTCTATTTCAAAATAAAAACCTTTATCAATAGAATGTTCAATAAATACTTTTGCTTGCCCATTAAATAATCTATGTACAGCAAGGATTAAAATAAATTGTAATCCTCTACTATATATAGAATTTCCTACAGAAGAACTTCGATCAAAAAAATCAATATCACATTTTTTAGACAATGTTTCACTTAAATCACAAATATCATTATCTACTTTAGCAGCAAGTATTGGATAATCAAAATTATTTTTAAAAGACTCACTAACTTCTAAAAGTGTAACTTCACTATCAAATTCCTTTGTTAAAGCTCCACGAAAATTTACTTTTATTTTCTTTCCCATAACTTTCCCTCTTATTCTAACCTTATTTTATCAAATTTATAATGTTTTGTCACTTTCTTTATTATATAATTAAATAATTTTACACTTAGATAGAAAAAATCTTTTACATTTTATAAAAGATTTTTGTATTAATTATAAACTTTTTCCTGTTACTTGTTCATGACTTTTGAATCTCTCATTAATTTTTGCATATAATGTATCATAATTTTCCTTATCTGCAAGATAGCAAGCCCTTGCTCGTTCATAATCTTCAAATTGTACACTATATCCAATATTGGCCTTAACATAATTAGAATTCAAATAAGACATATTTCTTAAACCTTCATTTTGACTTTGACCATATAATTCTAATATTTCATTACGCGTAATTTCTGAATCCATTGTAGTATCGGCTGCAATTGTCATTCCAGATGCTGCACTAACCAAAGAAGCAATTACAATTGGACTATTCAAATCAACTTCTTTTTGAATAAAAGTTCTTTCTAATTGATTTTTTAAATTAATATCACTATTACTATTCATTTTCTCACTCCATTCTAATATCAGTTTAACATTTCTTTTATTATTATACAAATATAATCACAAAAATAATAAAAATTTGTCACTTTATTTTACGTATAAAATAATGATTTTGAACTTATTATATTATTAGAGGTGATAATTTATGGCATTAGTACCTACCGTAATTGAAAAATCAAATAATGGTGAAAGAGCATATGATATTTATTCAAGGTTATTAAAAGATCGTATTATTATATTAAGTGGTGAAATTGATGATGTAAATTCTAATATTGTCATTGGAGAATTATTATATCTAGATTCTTTAAATCATAATGATATTAGTATTTATATAAATTCACCGGGTGGTAGTGTAACAGCTGGTATGGCTATTTATGATACAATGCATTTTATTAAAAGCAATGTTTCAACTATATGTGTTGGAATGGCTGCAAGCATGGCTGCATTTTTATTGTCATCCGGAACAAAGGGAAAAAGATTTGCTCTTCCAAATAGTGAAGTAATGATTCACCAACCACTTGGTGGAGCACAAGGTCAGGCAACAGAAATAAAAATTGCTGCTGAGCGTATTTTAAAATTAAAAGATAAGTTAAATAAAATGTTATCAAATAATACTGGTAAAGATATTAAACAAGTTTCCGAAGATACTGAAAGAGATTATTTTTTAAGTGCGGATGAAGCATTAAAATATGGTCTTATTGATAAAATATTAAACTAATTGTATATTATTTCCATATTTCACCATAATAAAAGTGGTGAAATTTATGTACTATACTAATTATTTCTTTATTTGTTCCATACTTGGTTTTTTACTTGAGACATGTTTTTATACATTATTTAAATGGGATGGTGGATCAGGAATTTTATATGGTCCATGGACACCAGTATATGGTATTGGAGCAATCATAATTATTATTTTTTTTGATTTTATTTTTAAAAAAATTAATACAAATAAATTTTTAAAATTTATTATCTTCTTTGTTTCAATATGCATTTTCTTATCAATAATTGAGTTAATAGGTGGCATATTAATAGAACAAATTTTTAATATTACCTTTTGGGATTATTCCAATCATAAATATCATGTTGGAAAGTATATATCATTAGAAATGGCCTTAGTTTGGGGGCTCGCATCCACTTTATTTATATTCTTACTAAGACCATTAATAGATAAATTTATTTATAAAATTCCTAAAATAATTACTTATAT
>URIY01000062.1 GCA_900547995.1 uncultured Mycoplasmatota bacterium | reverse complement strand
ATAAAAATACTCAAATATTAGAAATCTGTATAACAGATTTTCCATATCTGAGTATCCTTTATATCAAATTTATTAATTTATATAAATTTTAATTTTTTTATATCTTTATTCGTTAGTTACGGTTGTTCCTATTTTTTCACCATTAACAACCTTTTTTAAATTACCTTTTACATTTATATCAAATACTACTATTGGTATTTCATTATTCATACAAAGTGATGTTGCCGTTGTATCCATAACATTAATTTTTTTATTAAGAACTTCTAAATATGTTATTTCATCTATTCTAACAGCATCTTTATATTTTTTAGGATCTTTATCATAAATTGCATCTACATTTGTAGCCTTTAAAACAGCATCAGCATTTATTTCAGCTGCTCTTAATGCCGCAGCGGTATCAGTTGAGAAAAATGGTGATCCTGTGCCACATCCAAAGACAACCACTCTTCCCTTATCAAGATGTCTCACAGCACGATTTTTAATATAAAATTCAGCAATTTGTCGCATTTCTACACCTGTTTGTACACGAACATCTTGTCCTAATTGTTTAAATGCATCACCAAGAGCAAGAGCATTCATTGTCGTACCAAGCATTCCAATATAATCAGATGTACAACGATCCATATGTTGATTACTTCTACCACGCCAGAAATTTCCTCCACCTACTACTATTCCAATTTCAACACCTGATTCAGCAACCTCTTTTATTTCAGAACAAATAGATAATACTTTATCAAAATCAATTCCTTTTTGTGCTTCTCCTGCAAGTGATTCACCACTTAGTTTTAATAATATTCTTTTGTATTTCATGTCTACCTCCAAAAAAGACTTATTAATAAAATAATAAGTCAACAAAAAAGGAAAAATAATCATTTTGAAAATTCCTCTTTCTCATAACTATTCCTCCTAACTATATATATAGTACAATAAAAATTTATCTTTAGCAATCTATATTTGAAATTTTTTACAATTTATACAATAGATCCTCCACCATCTACTACAATAAATTGTCCCTGTACATAACTAGATGCATCACTTGATAGGTATATTATTGTTCCACTAACTTCACCTTTTTTACCAGGCCTATTAGATGGATTAAGCAAATTATAACCATTTAAAAATTCTTCTGATTTAAATAAAGTATTTTCTGTCATACCCGTTTCAAAAAGCCCTGGTCCTATAGCATTGACTGTTATCCCATATTTTGCATAACTACACGCCATACCCTTAGTTAAACCTAAAACGGCTGCTTTAGAAGCATTATATGAATGTCTAATAAACATATCATTTTTATCTGCTACAACGGCATTAACGGAAGCAATATTAACTATCTTTCCATAATTTTGCTTTTTCATACTAGGAATAATATATTTACACATTAAATACATTCCCTTAACATTTGTATCAAATGATTTATTCCAATCATCAAGTGTTAAATCTTCAACACCACCTCTTACAGCAATACCTGCATTATTAAGTAGAATATCAATATGACCAAAATAATCTATTATTTTACTAACAGCATCTTTTACACATTCTTCATTAGTTACATCGCAAGAAATAGTAATTATTTTTCTTCCTGTTTTTTCAATATTCTTTTTAACTTCTTCTAATTTTTCAGTACGTCTTGCAAGAAGAGCAATATCAGCTCCATGTAAAGCATAGGCATAAGCAGCATCGGCACCTATTCCTGAACTTGCACCTGTAATAATAGCAACTTTACCAGTTAAATCAAATAAGTTATTCATTATCTTCCCTCCTAATCACCAACTCTATATGGATTATAATAATAATTATTATTTTTACTTATTACTGTTTTATTATATGGATAATCAAATTTTTTAACTTTCATATTTGCTTCTTTTTCTTCCATATCATAAACTCCTGTAATAACATAACCAAGTTGTTCAAAATAATGTTTTACATAACTTTTATCAGGGTTTACACCTCTTGGTATATAACAATAATGTGTACCACAATATGCATATAACTTAATAGCGCCTATATAGTTAATTAAAAAATCTTCTTCATCATATATATTATTCGTACCGTACACGCTTTTATATAATTCTTCTAAATGATTATTTCTAATCCACTTACAAGCAGTATTTCTATGGCCATTATCCCACTCTAATTCACTTTTCCAATTAGAATTTATAATAATAAAGCCAGATCTCACTGTTGGTTCTTTCATAAAACACCTCTTTACATCAAATATCAACATTTAAATATCTAATTAAATTATTTATTTCCTTTTAGTCTTTCAATATAATAATTTCTTTTTTCACCAAGGAAGCCACTTGGTAAACAAGATAATATCATATTTTTATAATTATTAAAATCTATATTTGTTGGTTCATAACCACCTATTCTATTTATAGTATAATTATTCTTATCAAATAAAATAATAAAGTATTCAAAACCTTTCTTTATACTATAATTACTTTTAATAACCATTTTATTTATTTTATCTAAATCAATATTGTTAACTAAACTATTATATTTATCATCATCTAATAAACATGTACCAATGATATTATTTTCCATAATTAATTCAATATTTTTATTTCTATATATTTTAATTATACAAGGAATAATTTCATATCTATTTCCAAGTTCTTGTTTAATACTTAATTCAAGTAATATATCATTACTATATTCTATATGTTTTTGATTATTATTACATTGTTTATTTGATAAAGCAAATAATACTGTTGTAATCCCACTCACAGCAGCAACTACTATAATTATTAACATTATTTCCACTTTTATCACCATCCTTATTACAATAAATAATGTTTTCTTTTAATTTTCATTTTTAATATTCTCAAACATTTTTGACATTGTTGGATTATTAGTAGTTAATCTCTTTATCGTTAAATCATCAGCTTTGTTATTTGCAAGTCGTAAATTATTTTCACTTGAAATTAAAGCATCTTTCGTTTTTTGTAAATGATCAATTGTCTTATCTATTTCTTCTATAGCCTTTTTAAATTTTTCTGATGCCAAACGGTAATTTCTAGAAAAACCTTCTTTAAACGAATTAATATTTTCTTCAAAATTTGATATGTCTATATTTTGATTTTTAATTTCAATTAACTTTTGTTTATATTCTAATGACTTTAAAGATGCACCTCTGATCAACGTTATTATTGGAATAAAAAATTGTGGCCTTATAACATACATTTTGTCATATTTATGTGATACATCTACTATTCCGTCATTATAATAATCATTATCAATCTCAAGTAAAGAAACAAGTACAGCATATTCACAATTTTTTTCTTTTCTATCTTTATCAAGTTCCTTAAAAAAATCCTCATTTTTATGTTTTGTAGATGTGGCATCTGCTTCATTTTTCATTTCAAACATAATAGAAACAATTTCATCATGATTATCATCATAATCTCTAAATATAAAATCACCTTTTGATCCTGTTCTTACATCATTATCTTTTTCAAAATAAGCATTTTTAAATAGCGGTCTTAATTTATTAAATTCATAACTACAATGTTGTTCTAATGTTTCACCTATCATTTTAGTGGATTGTTTGACTTTTAAATCTTTATAATAATCAATCATTTCATCTTTTGATTTCAATTTGCTTTCATAGCCATCTTTTAAAGATTGTTCTTTTATCTTAAATTCTTTTTCATTTAATACTATTTTACTTTTTAATTCAACAATATTTTTTTCTTTCTCATTTATAATTTCATCTACTTCTGATTTATGTTCTGCAGTTTTTAATCTAATATCATTTTGAAGATTAGATATTTTTTGATTTAAAGCATTTATCATATCTTTATATTCATTTTCAGTATGCATTTTTGTATTATTTAATAAAGATTCTTGCATATCATTTTTATTTTTTAATTCATTTTTTAAATTTATTATTTCAATATTTAGAGTGTTAATTCTATCATTCATAATTGTTTCTAACTCTTTTTTAGTTATTTCTATTGCAGCTTTTTTGTCCTTTTCAAATTGTTGCTGCCAATTTTATAATTCCTTAGTAAATTCATGATTTCGTATTTGTTTTAAAATAGAATCATAATTTTGTTCATCAATCTTAAATACAGCACCACATTTAGGACATTTTACCTCATTCATAATCATTACCTCCTTTACTATGCTAATTAAATTATAATTTTTTTATTTCCCTGTGTCAAACAAAAAAGATAGATTTCTCTATCTAAACTTGATATAAACGTTTTTTCTTAATAATAAATTATCACTCTTAGATTACTATTTTTCTAATGAACAAATTTCAATTTTTTAA
Source organism: uncultured Mycoplasmatota bacterium (assembly GCA_900547995.1). Lineage (GTDB taxonomy): Bacteria > Bacillota_I > Bacilli_A > RF39 > UBA660 > UMGS1045. The sequence continues at coordinate 748 of URIY01000062.1, read as the reverse complement.
TTATATTTTTAATAATTGTAAAAACTTTTGTAGAAATCAAAATGCCTAATGAGTTTAAAATAATATCATTAATATCAAATGCTCTACCAAAAATTGGTTGTAATATTTCAACAATTAAAACAAAAGCGATTCATTTTAAAATTATATTTTTTCATTTTAATCCTTTTTGTGATAGAGGATATAAAATAATAAAAGGCAAAAAACTCAAAAAATTGTCAATACTTTCTTCACCAATGTTATTTATAAAATCTAGTGTAAAATCAACAGATCAATTAAACCAATTTATTGAAGATTCCTAATCTATATGATAAATTAATTTATACCAAAACTCATTCATCAAATCTAGTCCAATAACTAAACAAACTAAACCTGAAATATAACAAATAAAAGCACATGAAAAGATTTTTTTACTAATAGGTATTGTTTTGTCATTTTTTAATTTTATAAACCAATAAATTATACCAACTAATAATGTAATAGGTAATGCTTGCAAAAAGTAACTTATGTAAGTATCAAAAAAGAAATATTGAAAGTGAAAATTAATTGAAGAAAATGAAAGATTGAAAAACCAAAATAATAAAAATAGTAACAATTCTAGTAAACAATCTTCAACTAATATAGTTACACCTAAAAAGAAAACGGGTGCTAATATATATAATTATCGTATTAAAACTGGAAATCATAAGGGTAGTCAATATATTAAATATTTCTAATGACACACTCGTAAATTTTGTTAAGGTTTTTGGAA
>URIY01000061.1 GCA_900547995.1 uncultured Mycoplasmatota bacterium | reverse complement strand
TATGGTAATTTTTGTTATATCTTTGTTGTATAAAAATATAAATTATTATCCATATCTAAGTATTTTGATAGTTCTACTGATTACGCATATTACTTCAGCTTTAATAATTAAATTAAAGAAGAATTAGAAAGTTTAGAACTAATAGTTTCAGTATTTTTGGATTTGGCAGACAAGAATGGATAAGTTTTTTCTTGCAGATGATGATGATATATTAAAAGATGCAGGAAAAATATCCCATGAAATATTATGTGTTAAAGTACTAACTAAATATGAAAAATAAGATAAAGAATATATTTCAATTACTGACAAAATTTAGAAGAAAGTAAAAAAGGAGTTTGCAATATGAATTATACTTTGTTAAATGCTACAAATAATGATGTTAATTATATTAAAAATGCTAAATTATACAGTATACTTAATTATGCACATGACTTATCTAAAACTGAAATATTAAGGATTAATAACTATGTTGAAAAACATATACCTGGTGAAATATGTAATTATAAAATTATTATAAGCCATAGTAATAGAATAGGATGCTTATTAATTTTAGAGAAAGATGATGGCATTATATTAGATGAAATTTATATAGAAGAACAATATAGAAACAAAGGTGTAGGTACAAATATTATTAAAGATATTTTAGAGATTAATTCTATTGTATATTTATGGGTATATAAAGAGAATATTAAAGCAATTTCCTTATATAAAAAAATGAAATTTAAAATAATAAATGAGACCGAGACTAGATATTATATGAAATATAGTAGATAGTAAATAAAAATAAATAATCCATTATATTTAAAAATAATTCAATTTTAAAGTAATGGATAAGTCATTAGAAAAAAGTGTTATGTATATCTATTGAATTTATATTTAATTAAAATTTTATTATGTAGCACACGGTTATGAAGTTTGTATATAAGAAAAAGGTAATTATTTTAAAACAAATAAATAATTTTGGAAAATAGTATGACAATTTTGAGCGTATATGGAGGTAGAAGAATGAAGCGTCTAGCAAACAAATTAAAATATGGAGATGTAATAGGGGTTGTGGGTGTGTCTAATAGCCTTGCTTTAAATAATAGGTTTGATATTTTCAAAAAAGCAGAAACATTTTTATTAAATAAAGGTTTCAGGATAAAATTTGGTAAATATATAACAGAAGATTATTATGGCTCTTGCGGTACAAGAGAACAAAAAGCAGAAGATTTTATGAATATGTTTATGGACGATGAAGTAAAAATGATAATATGTTTGGAAGGTGGAGAAACTTGTAATACATTTATTGATTTATTAGATTATGATAAGATAAAAAAACATCCAAAAATATTATTAGGTTATAGTGATATAACGGTATTACTTCAAACTATTTATAAAAAAACAGGATTAATAACTTTTAGTGGACCGGATTTTCTAGCTTTTGGATTAAATTATGCTGAAGAGCAATATAAAGTATTTGAAGATGCTTTTATTAATAAAAGATTAGATAAATTTGAAAAAGGTGCTAAAAAAGTTATTAGAATGGGTAATTCAACTGGCAAAATAATTGGTACAAACTTAGGATGCATGATGTATTTGATTGGGACTAATTATTTACCAAAGATGAAGAATAGTATTCTATTTATAGAAAGTTATAAAACGTCACCAAATGAATGTCAAAGAAGATTTGCACATTTAAAACAAAGTGGTATTTTTGATAAAATAAATGGTGTTATTATTGGATATAATTATGATTTACAAAAAGATGGAAATAAATATCCACAAATGGAAGATATATTACTTCTATATACTAAAGAATATAATTTTCCAATAATAAAATGTAATGAATTTGGACATAAAATTGTTAATAGTATAATTCCTATAGGAACGAATATAAAAATAGATGATGAAAAAGTTACAATAATAGGAGAATTTTTAAATTAATAAGATTTATTTTAAAATCTTTATAAAAAATTTTGAAAATAAAAATTTAATAATATGTTATGATTAATAATTTAAATAGTAAGAAGGTATTAAATTTGATAAATAAAATGGATATTGATAAAGCATTTGAATTCTATAATATAGATAATTTATATAAGAGAAAATGCTACAAATGCGCTGAAGAAATAAACAAAAATGAGTATTACACAAAAGCACTTGAAAGGGTATATGAGGTATTATATTGTAATGATTTTTCAACAATAAAAGAATTATGGAATATAAAAGATATAAATAAGTTATTTGCAAAAAATATAAATCCATTTGTAACTAATTTAATGATCATATTAGGATACAAATTTCATAAAAATAATATGAATAGATATAGGTTTGATTTTAATCAAATAAATATTCATAAAATAAGAGTTAAAGAATGCTTTGAAAATGATTTAATTATTAGGGGATATGAAGGGGTAAGAATATCTCAAATGTTATGGGCAATTTATTTTATAAGAGGAAAACTAATTGAAATAGGTAGACTTCAATACGAGTATTTTATAGATGAACGAAATATGGTCATTATAAAAATTCATATACCAAAAGGTAGTAAACTAGATATAAATGACGTAAAAAAGTCAATATATGATTCTAAATATATTTTAGAAAAAATATATGATATAAAAAAATTTAAATATTTATGTAATTCATGGCTACTAAGCAATCAAATATATGAAATAGTTGATAAAGGTAGTAATATTGCCAAATTTCATGATTTATTTTCTGTTACTGATGGTATAGAATGTACAGCAGATATATTAAACTTTGTTTATAATATTAACGAATGTAATAACTATATGATGCTTCAGGAAGATACATCTTTACAAAAAAATATAAAAAAGCAGTTATTAGATAATAAAAAATTTTATTTAGGAATTGGTACATTAATTCCTTCGAGCACTAAAAAGAATATATAGTAAAACGTGATAATATAGTGGTAAAAGATAGAATTAAACTATATTGAACATTTTAAAAGTAAAAAGAAAGCAAAAAAGATATAAATTTATTTTCTAAAAATTAATGTTTCCAATTTTTGAAATTTAAAACAATGTTCAAAAGAAAAAATGTGCTTTTTATGAAATAACATAGAGGAATGAATAATTGCAATAAAATATATAATAGATTATTGCAATTTTATATATCTAATATACTTAGATGTAGATGAAAGTCAAAGTGGAAAATAATATAACATATTCATTTTAGACGATATTATAAAAATGTAGTATTGTGTATTTAAAGACCAAGTAAAAATGCTTATGATAAAAAGAAGATGCTTTTATTTAGAAAATGTCTTTATGATAATGGTGTTGAATGTGAAATATTATGTATTAAGGGTGAAATAGTTGTATTTTTGTTCTAATAGCTAAAATGAATAAAAAGTAACAATTATAGGAAAAACAATTGTAATATATATATTTATATAATAAAAGTTGTATTAAGTATAAGTAAAATTAAAAATATTATATGGAAAGGATTGATTTATAATGAAAATATTAATTATTGGAGCTGGCGTACTTGGATCAAACTTAGCTCATTCTATAAAAAAGGTAATGATGTAACTATTTTGGCAAGAAATAAAACTTATGAACAATTAAAAAACAATGGACTTATTATAAAACATAAATTAGGAAAGAAAACCGTAGATTATTTTAATATAATAGATAGGTTAGATGAAAATGATATTTATGATGTAATCTTTGTTGTTTCAAGATTTTCATCTTTAGATAGTATTGTTCCAATTATAAAACATAATAATAGCCAAAATATAGTATTTGTAGGTAATAATATGTCTGTAGAAAAATATATGAATATCGAAAATAAAAATATATTATTCGCATTCTTTATGGCTGCTGGTAAAAAATATGATGGATATATAAATTCAATTTGTTTAAATAAAATTCAAATTGGACGAGTAGATGGGAAAGATGTAAGTAATGAATTTATAAAATCCATATTTAAAGAAACAAAAATAAAAGTAACAATACAAAATAAAATGAATGATTATCTTAAAACACATGCCTGTGCTGTTCTTCCACTTGTTTTTGCAAGTTATAAAGTAAATGGTAATTTAAATTTACTTAAAAAAGACAAAGAATATTCATTATTAATTATGGATGCAATTATTGAAGGGTATAATGTTCTTAAAAAACTAGGATATGAAATACTTCCTAAAGGGGAATATGAAAACTGTGTTAATAAAAAGGAACGATGTGCCTTTATTTATAGATTTATGTTTTCTAATTTTATAGGGAAAATGTGTATATCTGATCATGCCATGAGTGCAAGAGAAGAATTTATATTTTTAGAAAAGGAATTTGAAAAGTTAAAGAAAAAAGCAAACATTGAAACTAAAACATATGACAAATTAAAACTAGAGTTGTTAAATTATGAAAATTAGTTCATCAAGATAATTAAAAGTATTTTAATAATAATTACTTTTATATATCAGATAATAAATCATATAAAAAGCCTAGATTATTTTTCTAGACTTTTTCCTTTATATTCAGAATTAATTATTTCTATCATTTCTTCTGGACTTTCAATACAACCATTTAGTAACCATTTCTTAATTATTGCCGATATCCCTGCCTTAAAAAATTCAATATGATAATCAATATTTTTGGTTGTACCGTAGTACTTAATTGCATCATCATATTCTAGATGATTATCATAATAATTCATGAAATCAAAATTTAATTTAAACATTGTTTTATAGTATATTTGATTATCTTTTATATGTTTAAATAATTTTAAATAATCATAGGAATGTTTTTGTTTTATTGCTTCTTCTTGATATAATTCTAAAATATCTTGAAACATTCTGTCTTTTAATTGCTTTGCTAAATCATATATATCTAAATAGTTGACATAAAAAGTCGATCTATTAATTTTAGCATTTTTAACTAAGTCAGTAACTGTTATTTCATTAATTTCTTTTGTTTGAATAAGTTGCATAAAAGCCTTTTCAATTTTTCTTTTAGACTCTTTTTTTCTTGCATTATTGATTGTATTCATATTTTCCCTTTCATTATTTAGACAATTTTAAATAAACTGTTGATTGAAAATTGCTAGTTATCTACATTATAATATAAGTGTATTAAAAAGACAACTGTCTATTGGAGGTGAAATATGGCTAAGTCAAAATTAATAAAAGCAGAAAAAAGAGTGGCAGATGCTGTAGTTAATGGTTATAAAAAAGTTGAAAACACAGTAGTTAAAGGTTATCAAAAAATAGAAAAATCGGTTGTAAATGGGTATACTAAGATAGAAGATAAATTTATAGATCAATATTTAACTCATGACGGTGAAACTATTGAAGAAGCAAAACTTAGATTAAGAAAAGAACAAGAAAATTTAAAAAATAAGCAAGGAGGAAAACAATGAAAAAAGAAACATTAATAGAAATTATATTAGGAACAGTAGGGGGACTTATCTTTGCAATAGGAATGTGCATGGGACTTATTGAAGAGTGGAATATGTTAAAAGAAGGAATAATAGTAGGTATCATTGGTTTTATTATTTTACTTTGTATTATTCCTGTATATAAAAAAAGTCATCCTAAAAATATAAAAATAAAAAAACAAATTAATTGGGGAATAGTTGCGACTTGGATAACTGGTGTAGTAGGTGCTTTAGTTATGGGATTTGGAATGAGTAAGGTAATGGTAGAATCTGCAAGCAAAACAGATATGATTATTGGGTTGATAACAGGTATTGTAGGTTTAGTTGTTTGTGTATTAAATTATCCTATTTATTCTTATATTAAAGGCAATAAATAGATAATAATTGGAACTAATTACAGTTCCTTTTTGCAGTTTATGAAGAAAAAAATAAAAAAGTTATTTTATCCCCAAAATTATATGGTTATATTGGGAATATTTATCATAACAATATCTCTTATATATCTTATATGTTTTGATGGATTTAATACACCATTATCATATATACTATATTTGTTGATGACTTATTCTTTAATTATAATTTGTATAAAATTATATAATATAATAAAACTTAAATTCAATATA
>URIY01000060.1 GCA_900547995.1 uncultured Mycoplasmatota bacterium | reverse complement strand
AATAGACGCATATCTGCCTATTTATTGCGAAAAAATTTTACTCTTTTTATCTGAATACTTAAAAGATATTTGACAATTGTTTTTATTAATGATTTAATAAAGTTATAGGAGACTATGAGGAGGAACAAGTGGAATATATAAATGAAACTAAATCACAAATATTGAAGAGAAAATTATTAGAAAGTATTAAAATTATAAAAGAAAATTTATATGATGCAAACGGTAATATGATAAACGATAATACTATTGATGTTGAGGATAAAGATAAGTGTATTAGACTTTTGCAGGATTATGATGAAAAATTAAGAAAATTAGAGAATAATGAACCTGTTTATTCAAAAATAACCTGTTTAAAAGAAAAGACATTACCATATAACATCGTTGATGATGTAGTACATAAAAGGGAAAAATCTTACGAAGTAAATATTCCTAGTAAAGGAATAGTTAAAGGTGTTTATACATGTTTTGAATATTCAGATGGTACCTATCATGATGTAATAGTTTTATATAAAGGATTTTCTAGTGAGTATAATGCAGAATTTATATGCTATTATGATATTTCTAATAATCACGTGCTTGTATCACCTCTTTTTATGAAAAATGGCAAAATTATTAGAGGTATATGCACCAATGAAGATATGATTAATGATTTTAGTACACAGTTCTTTAATGACGAACTTAATATTCAAAATCTAAAAGATTTACCGGCTGTAATTAATTATTATAAGATAAAACATTATGAAGAATATGTGGTTAATGTAGCAATAAGTGGAAAAAGAAAAGAAAATGTTGATAATAAAGATACATCAAATTTATTTAAATATAATAATGATGATTATTTAAATAAAAACATTTATCATTATAAAGCTAAATTTGCAGATGAAGAAAAATATGAAAAAGTGATTATAGAATTAAAAGAGGTTAATCCCAATTTAATAATATATGGTGAAAAATGTGGGTGGTATGATTCTTCTAAAAATAGTTTTAAAGATGATTGTTATATAATATCAATATCTGCACCTTTTGATATGGTTAATGAACCTAATACCATTTTTAGGAGAGGACAATATAGTTATATACAACGAGCTTTATCAATGCTTACAGAAGATGATTATGAAAAGATAAAAACTAAATATAATTGTGATTTAGAAAAATGTGATGATGAACAGGCTGTTAGAATGTTTGTTAGTTATTTGAATAAAAATAATCCAAATAGTCAAATTAGTTATGAATATGATGAAGTAAATAAATTATTTAGATTAGTATCTTTAACTCCATTTTCATCTATTAATTATGGTGATGCAATAAAAAATGCTTCTGATAGAATTTATAGTAAGTTTAGAATTGATAAAAATGGGTATATTTTAACTACAGAACTTGATATCATAAAATATGAATGTAATGATAATTTAGAACTATATAAAACGTTGGATGTTTATATGGATGATGATATATTAAATAAACTAAATAGTCATAAAGATAATTATGATAATAGTAATATAAACAATAAAGAAAGTTCTTTATATACTGAAAATGATGATACTCAAACTTTTTTAAGTATGAAAAAAGAATTAGAATTACTTAGACAACAGTATTTAAATAGTCAGCAAGAGATTAAAGAATTAAAAGAACAAATTAAGTATTATAAACAAATATTTGGTGATAGAAACGAAGAACATAAAAAAAACTTATAGAGCTATAAACTTTATAAGTTTTTGTATTATTTGATAATAATATCTGGATTTTTACTTTTTGGAATCATAATAAATTGTACTATATCTATAATCGCATATATTACTAAGACGATACCAATTCCACTTAATACTAAATTTGATTTAATAATAATGTATAATCCACATGCAATCATAATAATTGATGATACTAGAACTAAGTACCAATTATTAACATTAATTTCTTTTAATTTTAATGAAATAATTAATTTAGTTATACCGCTATATAATATCCATCCTCCCATACTTAGTCTAATTACAAATTCAATGGCAGATGAACAAAATATAATAACAATTCCAATAATTATTGATATAATACCAATAATAAAATCATTTGTATTTTGGATATTCATATTTTTCTTAATTTTAAGATAACTTATAATTTTGGCAATCCCAATTATGATAATAATACCACCTAAAATGTATGTAATAAATTTGACAACACCACCAGGATTAGATATAAGTATAACTCCAAGTATAAGCAGTAGGATAGATGCAACTAGTGACATAGAATCTTTCTTTATGTTATTCATATAAGACCTCCATTAATATAATTTATTATACCATTTTATATTTTGTATTTCAATATTGTTTGTGCTATAATACCATTAGGTGATGATTGTGGCATGTAGTAGTTGCAAATACTTAGTTGAAAAGAAAAAGTATAAAGGTAAAGTAGGTGGAGCGAAGTATTTTTGCTCAAAGACAAAATGTTATGTGTATGGTGATAGTGATAATTGTAAGGCTTTTGAAAAATCATATACGAGAAAGGCAATTGATTGTGATAAAATATATGAAGAAGGCAAAAGTTTTTATGATGATGATAAGAGTGTTGGGCACTATGTTATTATATTAGTTGCTTTGTTAATTCTTTTATTGGTTTTAAAATTATTGGGTAAGGCATAAAACTTATGAGAAAAGTGGCTTTACCTTCTTTTGTGTAATATTGAACAAAATTTTAAAAATTTATTTACATACAATAAAAAGATGTGATATAATATCACAGTCAAAAAAGAGGAAGTGTATTGTTATGAAAAATATAAGAAATATCGCAATTATAGCACACGTTGACCATGGTAAAACAACAATGGTTGATAAATTATTAAAAATGTCAGGTACTTTTAGAGATAATGAAGAGGTTGTTGAATGTGTAATGGATTCGAATGCTATTGAAAGGGAAAGAGGTATTACTATTCTTTCTAAAACAACAGCAATTGATTATAAAGGTTATCGTATTAATATTCTTGATACTCCAGGACACGCTGATTTTGGCGGCGAAGTTGAAAGAATTATGAATATGGTTGATGGTGTACTTCTTATAGTTGATGCATATGAAGGAACTATGCCTCAAACGAGATTTGTTTTAAAGAAGGCACTTGAAGCAGGTGTTGTACCTATTTTAGTAGTTAATAAAATAGATAAACCAACAGCTAGACCAAAAGAAGTTGTAGATGAAGTTTTAGAATTATTCATTGAATTAGGAGCAGATGCCGATCAATTAGATTTCCCTGTTGTATATGCATCTGGTCTTGCTGGAACATCTAGTTTAGACCCAGATCCAGCAACCCAAAAAGAAACAATGGATCCAATTCTTGATTTAGTAATTAGTCACGTACCAGCTCCAGAAGTAGAGCACGAAGGTGGCTTACAATTCCAACCAGCTTTACTCGATTATAATGATTTTGTTGGAAGAATTGGTATTGGTCGTGTTAAACGTGGAACTATGAAAGTAAACGAAATGGTTACTTGTGTTAGATTAGATGGTAGTTATAAACAATTTAGAATTCAAAAAATGTTTGGTTTCTTAGGTATTAAACGTATTGAAGTTACAGAAGCAAATGCTGGTGATATCGTTGCAATTGCAGGACTTCCTGATATATCAGTTGGTGAAACCATTTGTGAAATAGGAAAAGAAGATCCACTATCAATTATTAAGATAGACGAACCAACATTACAAATGACATTTGGTGTTAACTCTAGTCCATTCTGTGGAAAAGATGGTAAATTTTTAACTGCACGTAAGATAGAAGAAAGATTATTCAAAGAAACAGAAAAAGATGTAAGTTTAAAAGTTGAACCAGGTGAAGGTGAATCATGGATTGTGTCTGGTCGTGGAGAATTACACTTAGGTATTTTAATTGAAAATATGCGTCGTGAAGGATTTGAACTTCAAGTATCTAAGCCAAAAGTAATTTTAAAAGAAATAGATGGCGTAACAATGGAACCATACGAAGAGTTACAATTAGAGGTTCCGGAAGAATGCGTTGGAACAATTATTGAACAACTTGGAATGCGTAATGCTGTTATGGAAAGCATGAGTAATTTTGGCAATCAAGTTCGTTTAATTTATACTATTGCATCTAGAGGATTGATCGGATTTGCAACTAACTTTATGACTTTAACAAAAGGTTATGGTATTATGAGCCATAGTTTTAAAGAATATCGCAAATATGAAAATTCTGATATTGGAGAAAGAAAACTTGGCGTCCTTGTTTCTATGGAAAATGGAAAAACAACAGCATATGCTCTTGGTGCATTAGAAGATAGAGGTGTTATGTTTGTAGAACCTGGTGTTGAAGTATACGAGGGTATGATTGTTGGTGAATGTAATCGTGAAAATGATTTAGCCGTTAATGCAGTTAAGGGCAAGAATTTAACGAATGTTCGTGCTGCTGGATCTGATCATACTGTTGTATTAAAAAGACCAAGACCTATTACACTTGAATATGCCCTTGATTATATAAATTCTGATGAATATGTAGAGGTTACTCCAAATAATATTAGACTTAGAAAAAAGATTTTAAATACAGAACAAAGAAAAAAATTTGATGGTAGAAAATAAAAAAATGGCTTTAAAGTCATTTTTTTTCTATATTATTATTTAATAAAATACTAATTATATCACTATACTTATATCCCATATTCATAATAAGTTTAGGAAACATACTAATTTCTGTAAAACCGGGTATAGTATTTATTTCATTTATATATAAGTTATTATCTTCAAGAAAGAAATCTATCCTTGAATAATCTTTAAGGTTAAACCTATAAAAAATCTTTTTAGCTGTTTCTTTTATTTGATTAATGATGTTGGTATCTATATCGGCAGGAATAATTAATTCTGATTTTTTCTTATATTTGGCTTTAAAATCATAAAAGCTGTTGCATGATATAATTTCTCCAATATTTGATATAATTAATTGATCTTTATCTTCCATAACAGCAACTTCTAATTCCCTTGTTTTAATAAATTTTTCTATGATGACTTTGGAATCATATTTAAGTGCCTCTTTAATTGCCTTTAATAATTCTTTGTCATTATTTGCTTTTGAAATACCAATGGATGATCCTCCATTTGCGGGCTTTATAATTACTGGATAAGCAATTTCCTTTTTGATATCATCTAGGTTATAGTTTTTATTAATTGTTATATAGGGAACTTGTTTAATATTTATACTACTAAATAATATCTTAGATATTTCTTTATCCATTCCACATGCACTTGCTAAACAAGATGAGCCAACATATTTTATATTAAATAAATCAAGCATTCCTTGCAGTTTACCATCTTCACCATTATTACCATGTGTTATAGGAAAAACGATATCAAATTGTTTTACATAATCAATAATATTGTCTATTCTCTTTATTTTCTTTTTTAAATTATTTTTACTGCTTAAAAACCATTCATTTTCTTTAGAAATTAAAACTGATGTTATATCAAAACTATTAGTATCAATATTATTAATTATTGAACTTGCTGACATGATAGATACATCATGTTCACTAGAATTACCACCATATAATAATAATACTTTTTTCATAACATACCTCCATTTAATGATATGCATATTAATAAATATTTTGAAATATAGTTGCATAAAATTTACTGTTGTGATATAGTTAAATTGGTTTAAAAATTATTTTGTTACTTTCCTTTTTTCTTTGAAAGCTAAAATAAGTATTAAATCAAATTAAAAAAGGAGGTAAGTTAAATGGACAAGAAAGATAAGAAAATTACTTGTGTTGATTGTGGTGCTGAATTCTTATTTACAGTAAGAGATCAAGAATTTTATGCTGAAAAAGGTTTTACTAATGAACCAAAAAGATGTAAAGCTTGTAGAGATGCTAAAAAAGCTGCTAAAAACAAATAATTATTAATTGAATTAAAATGGATTTGTTTTATCCTAATTTATATTAATAATTTTATAACAGATAAAAGTGAAATTTTATCTGTTTTTTGCTATTACAATGGTAAAAAAATGGCTAAATGCTGAACTGCACCCTTTAGAGTAGACACTAATAAAAAAATAGGTTCAGTGATATAAT
>URIY01000059.1 GCA_900547995.1 uncultured Mycoplasmatota bacterium | reverse complement strand
TTGGTGGAATGATGCCCGAAGAAATGCCGACACCTAAAAGGAGTTTAAAAGAACTAGAAAGAGAAAAGAAACAATTAGAAACAAAAGAACAAAAGAAACTTGAAGGCATAAAATAAAAAATTGTTAAATGAAGTTAAGGAGTAACAATGATTTTCAAAATATAAAAGAGTTAATAAATAATACTAAAAGAACTAATTTAGATATTCAGGCTCAATTATTTATCAAATATCTAAGAACTTCTTTTGATAAATATAGTGAATTATATAATCAAATCCGTTTAGAGTTTATAAAAAAAGAATTAAATATAACTGAGCTTACTAGACTAAATATTGATAATAATATAAAATATATTAGTATTGTTTCAAATGACGAGATTGAAATTATAAAAAAGAATGGAAGTGAAAAAAATGAATAATGAAAATAAAACTAATATAAACTGGTATCCAGGCCATATGGCAAAGACCAAGAGATTAATTTCGGAAAATATTAATTTAATTGATATAGTATATGAGGTAATTGATGCTAGAATGCCATATTCATCCAAATTACGTGAAGTAGATACAATACTTAAAAATAAACCACGATTAATTATTATGACAAAAATTGATTTATGTGATATAAATGAAACTAATAAATGGATTAAATATTATGAAAATTTAGGAAATAAGGTAGTAAAGGTTAATTTAGATTCTAATTTTAATATAAAACCTATATTAAAAGCTACTGAAGAATTAATGGAAAAAATTAATGCAAAAAGAGAAAATAAGGGAATGCTTAAAAGAAAAAGTAGAGTTGTTGTAGTAGGTATACCAAATGCTGGTAAATCAACATTAATTAATAAACTTGTTAATAAAAAAGTTGCTGGTGTAGGTAATAAACCAGGGGTTACAAAACAAGTAAGTTGGATTAGAATTAGTAATGATATTGAATTATTAGATACCCCAGGTATTTTATGGCCTAAGTTGTCTGAAGAAAAAGTAGCCTTTAATTTAGCAACCTTCTCTGCTATAAAAGAAGAAGTTTTACCTATTTATGATGTTGCCAATTATGTACTTAATATGTTATATAAATATTATCCAAATATTTTAAAAGATAAATATGGACTTTTAGAATTAGATGATGATATGTATGAAAATTTTGATATAATTGGTAAGAGAAGAGGATGTCTTATTAAAGGTGGAGAAATTGATTATGAGAAAGTTGTTACAATTATTTTAAATGATATAAAGTCTGGCACGATTAAAGGAATTACTTTAGATAGATTTGATGAGTATGAGGAATTAAATGGAAACAATTGAAAAAAATGGATTAGTGCTTGCTTATTTAGGAGATAGTGTATATGAAATATATATTAGATCTTATTTAATTAATAAAGGTGATTATAAGGTAAATGATTTGCAGCATCTTGCTATAGATTATGTTAGTACCGTAAGTCAAAGTAAATATTTAAAAATGTTTATGGACAAGAATATTTTGACAGATGTAGAGTTAGATGTAGTTATGAGAGCAAGAAATCATAAAGGTAATAGACATCCTAAAAATACAGATATTGTTACATATAAATTAGCAACTGGTTTAGAAGCATTATTTGGCTATTTGTTTTTAGAAAAAAGATATGATAGAATTAAAGAGTTAATGGATTTAATAGTAGGAGAGTAAATATGTATATATATGGAAAAAATGTTGCCGAGGAGGCAATAAAAAATAATAAAAAAATACAGAAAGCGTATATTTATGAGCATTTTACTGACAGAAATCTGATTTCTGCTATACAGAAATCGGAAATCTGTATAAATTTTTGTACAAAAATGGAATTAGATAAACTTGTAAAAGGAAATCATCAAGGTATAATATTAAGTGTTCCTGATTACAAGTATTGTCGTTTGGAAGATTTATTATACGATGAAAGCCCTTTACTTGTTATTTTAGATCATTTGGAAGACCCACATAATTTAGGTGCTATTATAAGGACATGTGAAGCAGCAGGTGTAAATGGTATTATTATTCCTAAAGATAGAAGTGTAGAAGTTAATTCAACTGTTATTAAAGTAAGTGCTGGTGCTATCGAAAATATGAGTATTTGTATGGTTACTAATCTTAATCAAACAATTAAAGAACTAAAAGCAAAAGGTTTTTGGATTGTTGGAACAGATATGAAGGGTGAAAATTATACCAAAATAGATTACAATGGTAAGACCGCAATTGTTATTGGTAATGAAGGTAGTGGCATGAGTAAATTAATAGAAGAAAATTGTGATTTTGTTGCAACAATCCCTATGAAGGGTAAAATAAATAGTTTAAATGCATCAGTTGCTGCTGGTATTGTTATCTTTGAGGCAATGAGACAAAGAACAAATTAGGAACTAGAAATGGTAGGTATATATGGATTACCGCGATTATAATGATAATGAAGTCTTAAGTTATATATATGAAAATAACGAGGAAGCAAGTGAAATATTATATAAGAAGTATGAGCCTTTAATTAATTTGACGGCTACAAAATTTTTTAAGTATTGTAAATCAAGTGGTCTTGAATTAAATGATTTAATCCAGGAGGGAATGATGGGACTTACTAATGCCATTAATCATTTTGATGAATCGAAAGATACTTTATTTTATTCTTTTGCAAGAACCTGTATTGAAAGAAAAATGATTAGTATTATTGTTAGTACTAGAAGGCAAAAACATCAAGTATTAAATAATTCCATTTCTTTTGAATCTTTTGAGGATGAACAAAATAAATTAGATAGTATTTTATCTGATAATAGTTTAAATCCTGAACAACAGATTATTAATAAAGAACAAACAAATAATTTTTTTAATAAAATTAAAGAAGAATTAACAGAATTAGAAATGCAAGTTTTAGATTTAAAAATGGCAGGTTTTACTTATAAAGAAATAGGAGATATATTAGATAAAGATTGCAAAGCCATTGATAATGCTGTTCAAAGAATAAGGGTAAAGGTAAAAAAAATATTAGAAAATGCTAGTGTATGAAAGAAAAAAGAAATATTTATTTTTCTTTTTTGTTCGTCGAAATTTGTTGTAAAAAAGGTTTTATAATAGTATAATTATTTTAGGGTGATGGAATATGTTTTATGTATGGCTTACAATTGTTGTCCTACTTACAATTGTTGAAGCAATGACTGTTAATTTAACGACTATTTGGTTTGTTGTAAGTGGTCTTGTTGCAATTGGTTTATCATTTGTAACCGATATCTTTCTTATTCAATTTGGTGTTTTTGTATGTTTAGGAATTGTTTTATTAATTGTAACTAAACCATTTGTAAAAAAATTTTTAGATAGTAGAGATGCTAAGACCAATTTTGATAGAATTATTGGTATGAATGGTATTGTTGTAAAAGACATTAGTG
This sequence comes from uncultured Mycoplasmatota bacterium, assembly GCA_900547995.1. Taxonomy (GTDB): domain Bacteria; phylum Bacillota_I; class Bacilli_A; order RF39; family UBA660; genus UMGS1045. Next base: position 3,346 of record URIY01000059.1, on the reverse strand, counting down.
ATGTGAACAATGGTGAGGTTAAAGTCGATGGAAAGATTTGGACTGCTTATTCTGATGATTCTTTAAAAGTAAATGATAAGGTTAAAGTATTAGAAATAAGTGGATCTAAAATAAAAGTTAGAAAGGTTGGTAAATAGGTATGGAAATATTTATTATTATTTTAGTTTTAGTAGGAATATTAATTATTCCAAATGTTAAGATTGTTCCACAAGCAATGACATATGTTGTAGAGAGAATAGGTTCTTATCATGGAACTTGGAGAAATGGTTTACACTTTAAAATACCTTTTGTAGATAGAATATCTAATAAGGTCACAGTTAAGGAAATTGTTAAAGATTTTGCTCCACAACCCGTTATTACAAAAGATAATGTTACAATGCAAATTGATACAGTGGTTTATTTTCAAATTACTGATCCAAAATTATATACATATGGGGTTGAAAATCCAATTAATGCGATTGAAAATTTAACAGCAACAACTCTACGTAATATTATAGGAGAGTTAGAACTTGATCAAACATTAACATCGAGAGATATTATTAATTCTAAAATGCGTTCCATTCTAGATGAAGCTACTGATCCATGGGGAATAAAAGTAAATAGAGTAGAAGTTAAAAATATTATTCCACCTAGAGATATTCAGGATGCAATGGAAAAACAAATGCGTGCAGAACGTGAAAGAAGAGAGAAAATTCTTCAAGCAGAAGGAGAAAAAAAATCTAGTATTTTAATTGCTGAAGGTGAAAAGGAAAGTGCTATTTTAAGAGCTGAAGCCAAGAAAGAATCACAAATTAGAATTGCTGAAGGTGAGGCAGAGGCTGTACTTAAATTAAAACAAGCCGAGGCTGAAGGAATTAAATTACTAAAAGAGGCAAAAGCCGATAATGCAGTACTTACTTTAAAAAGTTATGAAACTCTTGCTACCGTAGCAAATGGTCAATCAACAAAAATTATTATTCCATCTGAACTACAAAATCTAGCAACTTTTGGTACTACATTAAATGAAATGATGAAAGATAAAAAAAGTGAGAAATAAACTTTCATATATTTGTAAGTTTTTAAGAATATTAACTTGGCCACTTCTATTTGGATTTGGTCAAGTTTTTATTACTTACATATTTGTAAATATATATCAAAGACAAGTTTATGATGGATTTAATAATGATAATTTATATAATAACTTTTTGAAAACAAGAGAATATACTGATGGACTTAATACCTATATTAATAATCATTTAATTTTTATTATTCTATTAACTATAATTATTTTTTTACCAATTTTTTATTATAAATTTAAAAAGAATAATGGTATTTTGAAAATAGAAAAGAAGATAATTTATACAATATTACCTGCTATATCAATAACAATATTACTTAATTTAATTATTATTAATATTAATAAACTATGCAATATAACTAATCTTAGTAATGATATAAATATGTGGATTATTTTAATTATTAGTTCAGGTATAGTTGGACCAATATTGGAGGAATTATTATTTAGAGGAATAGTTTATAATGATTTAAAAAGATTTAATACTGTTAAGCAATCAATGGTACTATGTACAATAATTTTTGCTATGTTTCATGGAAGTATTAGTCAAATCATATATGCTTATATTATTGGATATGTATTAATATATTTGTATAAATATACAAATAATCTTATTTATCCTATTACTTTTCATATAATATCAAATACTATTGTGGTAATTTTTAATAATATTTTAGTTTCCATGAATTTCTTTTATTCGACTATTTTTATAGTATTGTTTCTTTTATTATTTATTATAAGTTATATTTATATGAATAGAAAAATAAAATTAGAATGATTTTTAATGTAAAAAATATTTCCTAGTATGATATAATATCAAAAGAGGTGTAAACATGAAAATATATAATACTTTAACAAAGAAAATAGAAGAATTTAAACCTAATAAAGATGGTGAGGTTAACATATATACATGTGGACCAACTGTATACCATTTTGCACATATTGGTAATTTAAGAACATATATTTTTGAAGATATATTAGTTAAAACATTTGAATATATAGGCTATAAAGTAAATAGAGTTATGAATATAACAGATGTTGGTCATATGACAAGTGATGGCGATACTGGTGAAGATAAAATGCTTAAAGGAGCTAAAAGAGAACACAAAACCGTATATGAGATTGCTAAATACTATACAGATGCTTTTTTAAATGATATGAAATCCTTAAACATTGAAATACCTAAAGTACTTGTTCCAGCATCACAAAATATAGATATGTATATTAGAATAATAGAAAAATTACTTGATAATGGTTATGCATACCAAGAAAATGGGAATATTTACTTTGATGTTTCAAAAGTTTCTAATTATTATGATTTATCTGGGAAAAATAGTGAGGAATTAATTATTGGTGCTAGAGATGATGTAACAGAAGATATACATAAAAGGAATCCATTTGATTTCGGTTTATGGTTTACAACATCTAAATTTGAAAATCAAGCTATGAAATGGGATAGTCCATGGGGCGTAGGTTATCCTGGATGGCATATAGAATGTTCCGGAATTTCTATTAAATATTTAGGAGAATATTTGGATATTCATTGTGGTGGTGTTGATAATATATTTCCACATCATACTAATGAAATTGCTCAATCAGAAAGTTATCTTGGACATAGATGGTGTAATTACTGGATGCATGGTGAACATTTAAACGATTCATCAGGCAAAATGAGTAAATCAAAGGGTGAATTTTTAACTCTTTCTGTATTAAAAGATAAAGGATATGATAGTGTTGTATATCGATTATTTTGTTTACAATCACACTATCGTAATCAACTTGTATTTAGTTATGAAGCAATGGATAGTACAAAACAAGCATATAAAAAATTGATTAATAGAATAAATAATATAAAATCAAACGTTAAAGAAAATGATAAGATTGATGATTTATTAATTAAGAGTTATTTAGATAAATTTAGTAAGTGTTTGGAAAATGATTTAAATACCTCTAGTGCTTTAACGGTTTTGTATGATGTACTTAAAGATGATTCATTATCTAACAAAGAAAAAATAGAAATTATCCAAAAATTTGATAATGTTCTTTCTTTAAATTTACTATCAAGTAGTGAGAATACTATTGATAATGAATTAGAAAAATATATTTTAGAAATGATTGAAAAAAGAGATGTAGCTAAAAAGAATAGAAATTATGAAGAAGCTGATTTAATTAGAAATCAATTATTGGAAAAAGGCATAATTTTGAAAGATGGAAGAGATGGAACTACTTTTGAATTTAGCTCAATTCCAAAAGTAAATGCAACTTTTGAAGGTTAAATGCAACTTCAGTCAT
>URIY01000058.1 GCA_900547995.1 uncultured Mycoplasmatota bacterium | reverse complement strand
TTTTATATATAATACACAGTATTTTTATAATTTGATAAATTATTTATATAAATCTAGTTTTTCTTAAAACAAATCACTATGTGTTCCTGTTTCAATTAAAAAAAGTATTAAATTATTATTATCCTTTTTATACACTAGTAACCAATCCGGTTCAATATGACATTCTCTACAATTTTGAAATCTTAAGTTATTTATTAATTGATGATCTCTATTTTTGGCATCTAATTCAATATCATTTGCGAGTTTATTAACAATATCAATAAGTTTAGATAAATCCTTATTTCTCTTCTTAATATTTTTAAGTTCTTTCTTAAAAGCAGAAGTCATTATAATTTCATATTTCATTAATCAATATCCTTTAAAGCATCTTCAAAAGATTTATATTTTTTAGTTTTAATTTTTCCTGCTTCAATAGCTTCAACCTCTTCCATTGCACTTATTAATCTAGCATTAGGCACTTCCATTGATGGAATAAAAGGAATGCTTTGTTCTCTTACACTTTGTGTTAAAAACATATTTAATGCGACACTTGTATTCATACCCAAATTTTTAAATAATTCATCAGCTTGCTTTTTTAAATTTTTATCAACCCTAAAACTCATGTTAATTGCATTAGAAATATTTGCCATATTATCATCTCCACTCTATACATAGACTATCACAGTTTTATGTAATTGTCAATATATTTTCAATATATTGTATATACATTTATATTATATTCAATAAATAAGGACTTATACATTATAATTATAAAAACATATAAAAATACACGGTTTTAGACACTCATTTGCAAGTATGTACATTAACAAAGATGTTCCTATTGAAATAATTAGCCAATATCTAGGTCGTGAAAACATATCAACAACACTAGATATTTATGGTCATTTATATCCTAACTCACAAGAAGAATTAATAAACATTTTGGAAAAACAAGGCCAAAATTAAAGACAAGCAAAATAAAACCCTTAAATATTAAGGGCAAATGACTATATGGTGCTGAATGACTGAATTGAACAGTCCTTTGATGCTTACCATGCATCTGTTTTACCACTAAACTAAATCAGCAAGTAACCTAAACTACGTTCTTAGTATATTATATAATTATCATTTTTACAAGTGCATAAAGAAAAAAAGAACATTTCTATGCTCTTTTATCTTGAAAATCATTTCCCATACCACCTACAGATTCTCCCATATCTCTAAGGTTTATATCTGTTGTAACTTTTTCATTATTTCCATTTAATTGATTTAATACTGCTTCACTTCTTTGTTCAATTAATTTTTTAAGTGAAGTTGTTGCTTTATTATATTCATCAAGAGTATAAAAAGCCGTTGGATCATTTCCATATATATTATTTAATAATTTATTATATTTATTTAAAATAGTTGCAAAATTATTTTCTTCATATGTATCACCATCTGATGTTGTTCCACCCTCTGATGCTATAATAGTAATATCATTTAAATACTTTTCATATAAAACTTTATATTCATCATTTTGTAAAATAACATTTAAAAGTGGTCTATCTTTTAACGTAGTATTAATTACCGGATTATATATATCAAAATTAATTACATCACTAGCACTACCAATTCCATATACACCAAATGAATAATTATAATCCCATGGTATAATAGTTGCTTCTCCTGTTTCATTTATATATAGTGCATAGTTTTGCATCTTTTCTGATTGATAACTATCTAAATTTACTAAATAAGTATTAACAGCAAAATATCTAATTAAGCTATCAACATCTATTATTTCTTCTAATGCTAGTTTATAGTCATCAGTATTAGGATTATTTGTATTATTAAGTTCATTTAAAGTTTTCATCCATTTAAAGATAGTTGGAAGCATATCTACTATATCTTCAAATGTATCTTCATCATTTTCCCATAATCCATTGTATTTATATAATGAATTTGATTTATCATTAGGGTAAATAATATTTCCAGAATTATCATATATAATACTACTAAAATCAAACTCGCCATCATCATTAATATACTCATCTAAACTATTATCATATATTAAATCACCACCACTTGATTCTGGTTTAACTAAGTAATCACTTTTTTCTCCAAGCGTTCTTTGAGTAAGACTAGAATCAATTGATTCTACCATCATATATACACCATAAAATTCATCATTTATATATAAATTTATTAAAGAATATTCTGGTGTTGGAATACCCATTTTAGTCATTAATTCATAAGACAAATATTCTTTCATTAAAGTAGCATCACCATATATATTATTAAGAGCTACTTTTCTTAAACCATATAAATTTTGTTTATCAGTATAACCATTATCAGTATTTATATATTTACCAAAATTAATAGTAAAACTAAATCTATCACTAGATGAATTCCATACCTCTTTTAAGGTTAGATTTCCTTTAGTTTTAATACCAACATATTTAACTGTATCATCACCGATACTTACTGAACTTGCAAGTACAGTTGGTTTATCTATAGCATTTTGTAATAAATAGTTCCAGTTATTTTCATCAATACTAATCTTTACATCTTGAATAGTTTCTTTATTAAAGAGTTTAGCATAAGCTCCTTCTTTGGCTTTTCCTTGTGTATCACTATTTATTTCATATTTTCCATCATCTTTTTTTACATCATCTATAGTATATAAATCATCCTTTGAAACAGTTTCATCACTACCATGTTTAGTATTATTGCTAGTTGATTCATCTATTTTTAAATTGTTTTTAGATATACATGATACTAAATAAGTAAATCCTCCTGTTAATATTATAATTAATAATACACTTATGATTTTCTTATCACTGTTTTTAAATGTTTCTTTAAATGTCTTTTTATTAAAATGTGACATTATTAAATACGATAACAATATACTAAAGACTAAACATTCAACAGAAAATATAACATAATAAATTGTCTTAATTTGATACTCCTTATTTGAACGATTATTAACACTTGTATTATCATTATTATTCATATCATCATTTGGTATTTCTGGCCTATTTGTACCATTCATACTATCATCTGGTTTTTCTGGCCTTGTCCCATTATTCATATTTGGTGGAACTTGATTATCATTACCCATTTGATTGTTTGACTGATTATTCATATCACTACTTGGTATTTCTGGTCTATTTGCATCATCCATATTATTATCTGGCATTTCCGGTTTATTATTTTCATCTTCATTTGCAAAATAGTCCATATTATTTTGTATATTATCAGTAGTGTTATTTCCCTTTATATCAGGATTCTCTCTTGATAACTTTACCGTAAAAATAGTTCCGATTATAATTAAACACATTAACAATATGACAACTAGATTTTTTGTCCATCTTTTAATCTTTTCACCTCTCCTAAAAAATAAATTACACTATAATTATGTGAAAAATATGGTAATAATATTTAAAAATATGAAAAAAAGAAGTTAGTTAATTTTACTTCTTTACTCTTTTGTATTCTTTTTCTTCTTATCTTTTACTTTATTATCTTCTTTTTTAACATTTACTTTTTCAGTTTGTTTCATCGAATTAATTTTTGTTTCTAGTTCATCTATTTTATTGTTTAATAATACATTGTGTTGTTTAGATACCATTAAAATGGTAATAGTTGCAGCGCTTATTAAAATAAAATTGCAAACAATAATTAAAATAGTATTTACAGATGTATTAGTACCTTTATTGGCTTTTTCCTCGGCTTTTTTTGCTTTAGCCATTTCATCCATAACATCATATTTATCTTTACTATTATATTGATCCATAATTGCTTCTTTTATAGAATCAGCATAAGATTCTCCATAACCTTTAAAGTATTTATCCCCAATTACTATAAATGGAACGCCTGTTGCATTCGCACCTAGAAAATCAGATACTTCTTGCATTAAAGTACCATTATCTTGATCATACCAAACCTCATATGATACTACTTTAAAGTATTTGCCATATTCATCAACAATACTGTTTAGGAATGTTAAGAAATTTCTACAATATCCACATCCTTTACCTCTGAATAGATAAATAACAGCTTGTTTATCATCTTCTTTATAGTTAGATAAATCATGCTCTATTTCCTCTTGCTCAAGAGCTTTTTCTAAATTCAATGTATTATACTTTTTTGTTGCAGCCAAAGTACTAAATGGCATTATTAATGATAAAAGTAAAAGTAAACCTATTATTTTTTTCTTCATATCCTTACTCCTTCTTTTTCATTTTACCTTTATGAAAAGAAAAAAGCAACATTTTTATATAAATTATTAGTAAATATTTACATTTGTATAATAATGATTTAATATTTCTCTATATGAATACCCTTGTTCAGCCATTCCTTTAGCACCATATTGACTCATACCTACACCATGACCATATCCTTTGGTGGTAATAGTTATAATATTATTATCCTTTATTATTTCAAAATCCGTTGACCTAAGTCCTAGCATATTTCTAAGTTCTACACCAGAAAAAATTTTATTACCGATTTGAACTTTTTCAACACGACCACTATTATTTCTTTCAAGTATTTGTATTTCATCCAAATTATCGAGTCCAAGAATACTTATAATATCAGATTCTTCCTTTGTAATAATTTTTAAATATGATGAAACATTTTGATCCCATGTACTAGCAACAGTTTGCAAATAAGGAATACTATTACCCCATACATTTACAGCATCTTCTGTATAACCATTACTTGTGGAATGATATACTGCATCAATATAATCACCATTATAATATACACAAATATTATCTGTTGATGTTACTGCATCATAAATACGTTGGTAATATCTATCATAATCATTTCCCCATAAATTTCTAAGTTGGTTATTATCCTTATAAACCTGAGTACTAGTGCTATCAGTTAATTTTCTTCCTATTTGTAAAGATTTCATTGTATAGGTACGTGCAACAACAGCCTGTGCTTTTAATGCTTCCATTGGAAAAGATGCCGGCATTTCTCCAGACACAACACCTACTAAATATTCTGTAAGGCCAATATTTATAACATCACCATTAGTTCTATATACTGTAATTAATTCTTCCTTAACGTCTTCTGTTATTTCTTCTTTTACATCATCTTCTATCCTTATTTCCGAATTAACATCATTTTTCTTTTCATCTTCCCTGTCTTTTGCAGTTATATTATTATTTGTATTATTTTGTATTACATCATTATTTAAATTATCTTGATTTTCTACTACTTTTTCCTCTTTAATATTACTAATATTATCATTATTTATAGATACTACACTTTTCTTCCTTTCTTGCTCATAATTATTAATAGAATCTACATCATTCTGATTGAAATTGTTATTAATATCATTTTTATCTATCTCTATTATTTTATTTATGATGGTTGTATCAACGTATTTAAAATCATAGTTATTATAAACTGGCTTATTAATTAATAAACTACCTATTATAATACCACTTACAACAAATAATATTTTTCTACCCTTAAATTTATTTTTTCTTATACCATTTTCTATTTCTTTTTTTAAATTTCTACTATTATAACTACTACCAAATTCATAGTCAAAATTTAGGTATATAAACATAACTTCTTCATTACTTATTGTTTCTACTACGCATTTTTCTATCATAATAAAATCACCATTTTTAATATGGCGATTTTTAGCTATCTTATTTATTTTTTAATATTCTAAATTATATTTTGTTACATCCTTACATGTACCATTATCATATGCATAGCATGGATAAACATACTGTTCTTCATTTTTTGAATCTATTTTATGAATATTTGCAACATCTATATATAAAATATCATATCCGTCATTGTCAGTTTCTTTTTTAAGTACACCTTCTATTTCATACCAAGCATTTTCTTCTATCTTGCTTATATCATATTTCACAAACATTCCAATATATCCTGCATCTGCCGCACAACAATTTATTGAGTACTTTCCGATAGCAAACATATTATTAGGTATAAAATCACCTTTCATCATAGTAAAACCTCTTATCTTTATAGTTTTTCCTACATATTTTTGTATAGCTTTTTCAGAATAAGTTAAATAACCAGTTAATTCATTATAATTAGAATCAATAATATCAAAATCTACCTTCGAAAAATCGAATTTTTCTTCTTCCTTATTATCTTTCAAATCTGGTTTGATATCTTTATTATCATCAATATTTTCAGGTTTACTACTAATACTTTTATTCTTTTGCATATTTGTATTAAATCCATTTCGATTATTTGCAAGTGACATGGTTAATCTTCCATCACCTGCTAGTAATAGAAATAATAATGGTATCAATAAAATAATGTTAGATAATTTAAAATGATAATGTATATTATTATTAAAAATAAAAGTAAAGGCCATTAAGATAAGGGGAATAATAGATAATAATATATATTTTTGCATTTGAGGTGCTAGATAATTACCAAGATGACCTGTTATTTTTACATAAATAATTATTAAGCAATATATTATACAAATAATACCTAAATATTTCTTTTTCATACTATTTTCACCACCAAAAAGCAAGATATAAAAATAACTATAAAAATTAAAAATATTAGTGTAACAACGAAACTTTTCTTATAATTACCTAAAAGAACTATTGTATTTTTGATATCAATCATTGGTCCTAGTAAAAGATACGCTAAAATAGAACTTTGTGTAAATGATGAAAGCAAAGACTTACCTACAAAAGAATCTGATGTTGAACAAAGAGATATTAGGTATGCAAATGACATTAAAACAAAAATAGATAACATCTCATTATTATTAAATAAATTTAAAATATTTCTAGGCAATAATACTTGTACAAAACTAGCAATTAAAGCTCCAAACATTAAGTATTTAACAACATCAAACAAATCATATGTAGTATTTTTTAAAATAAATAGTAAATCATTTTTTAAACATCTTTTTTCATTATGATGACAACAATGATTATGATGACACGTGCAAGTATCTTCTTCTATATTCTTTGTAATTACATTATTTTTAAATATAATGCCCATAATAATACCTATAATAAGTGAAATTATAATACCAAGTATTAATCTTAACCAAAATATTTTGGGATTAGTATTATAAAAAGCATAATAGGTTGAAAGTAACACAACAGGATTGATAATTGGTGATGCTAACATAAATGCTACTGCAACGTTAAGTGGAACTTTTTTCTTTATTAATCTTTTAGAAACAGGTACAACTGCACAATCACATGCAGGCAAAAAAAATCCTAATAAAACACCTACAAGCGAGCCTGTAATAATATTTTTGGGTATTAGTGAAGCAATTCTTTCATTAGATATATATCTTTCTATAATTGCAGATAATATTGATCCAAGTAATAAAAATGGCAACGCTTCAAAAAATATTGACATAAAAATAATTGATATGTTCTTAATAATATCCATGTATACTCCTCTAGCTTAATATCTATTTTATTTATATAAATATATTATCATGGATAATTTAATAAGTAAATTAAAATAGTAGAAAGAAATCTACTACCTGAATTTTAATTTGAAATTCCGTTTTTAATTAACAAACTGAAATAAGTCTTG
>URIY01000057.1 GCA_900547995.1 uncultured Mycoplasmatota bacterium | reverse complement strand
AATATTATTAAAAGAAATATTAAAAGAATAAATAAACATTTAGGTATTTTAAAAATATTTTTATTTGATACTATTTTATACATTTCATTATACATTTTTAATTAAATCCTCTTCTATAGTATTATTTTTAAACTTAATTACTTTTTCAAATAAATCCATATTTTCTAACCGATGAGATATAACAATAATTGTTTTATCTTCATAATCTTTCATAATATTCTTTAATATTTTTCTTTCTAATGATACATCTATTTGATTTAAACCTTCATCAATTATCAAAACATTAAATTCTCTTACTAAACTTCTTCCTAAGACAATTCTTTGTCTTTCTCCCCCAGATAAATTAAATCCGTTTTCCTCAACTAAAGTATGTACCCCTAGATTACTATTTTTATATATTTCATCTATATAATAGTTTTTTGTAATATTATATATTTTTTCATCACTAATATTACGATTTAATTTTATATTATTATAAATAGTGTCTGTAAATAATATTTCATTTTGTGAAATATAACAAATATTATCTTGCAAACACGTTTTACTATAATCATTAATATCAATATCATCTATAAAGATACTATTTCTTTTTATTTCATGAAATTTTAATAATAATTTTAACAAAGTACTTTTACCACTACCACTTTCTCCAATAATTAATATTTTCTCTTTACTTTTTATTTTTAAATTTATATTATTTAAGACATTTGTGACATTGTCATATGAGTACGAGGTATTATGATAAGATATATTACCCATTAAACTTTTATTTATTTTATTTTCTTCCTTGTCGCAAGTTATAATTTCATTAATTCTATTAAATGAATTTGTGGCTTCTTTTAAATTTATACTAATATCCAATAGGCCTTTTATTGGTTCTAGAAAGTAACAAATTAATGAATTAAAAGCAACAAGAGATCCAAGAGTTAAAACGTTTTCTATAACTAAATGACTGCCTATATAAATTATTACTAACATACCTACACCATTTATTAAATCTTTGAAAATATTTTGTATATTAATTAATTTTTCTAATTTTAAAGATACTTCTGATAAATCTAGGTATTTATCTTTAAATTGGTTATTTATTTCATTTTCAATACCTAGTCCTTTAACTGTTTCAAAACCACTAATACTTTCTACTAAATAAGAATTAGTAATGGCATTTTTATTTTGTATTTTTAAAATTAATTTATCATATTTACCCCTAAATATTAAAATAATTAATATATATATAAGCATCATAATTAGAGCTATAGAAAATAATGTTTTATTTATTTTGTAAAGAAAAATACTGGAAAAAATAGTAAGTGGAATAATTGTTACAATGTTAATAATTAGTTTACTAATAGTATCTTTAACGATTTTTAAATCACTAATTCTTGATGTAATATCTCCTGTTGTATGATTACGATAATAATGATAAGGAAGTAAGAGTATTTTTTGAAAAATATCAGTTGTTAAAAACCAATCAAGTTTACAACTTAAAAATATTAACATTCTATTTTGTATATAATTAAATATGCTTTTAAATAGTTCAATTATTATAAATGACACAAAAATAATACTTAACATATTTTTTGAATTTAATTCTGTTATACTATCAATCATAAACTTAAAGGAATATGAAGATAGTACCGAAAGTAAAGTTATTAATAACGAAACTAATAATATTTTTATGAAAACAAATTTATTTGTATGAAAAAGGTTAACAAGTATATTAAAGCAATTTTTATTTTGATAAATAATAGGTATTTGTTTAATTGGAATAAACGTAATTATAATATTATCCCAAATTTTTATAAAATCATTAAATGTTATTTTCTTTATTTTATCATTTGGATCTGCGATTATAAGATATTTCTTTTGATAATTTATTTCATAAATAACAATATAATGATTATAACTTTTGTTTATAATAACATGAGCTATGCAAGGCATAATTATTGTTTTAAGATCATCTAAATTAAGTTTTAATCCTTTACAATCAAAACCCATTTGTTTAGATCCTTCAACTATATGAAAAGCTGTTGTTCCATTTTTGGTTACTTTTAATGTTTCCATTAATTTATCATATGGTACAAAACCTTTATAGTATTTAATTATCATTAAAACAGATGCTACTGCACAATCTTTGCTCTCTTTTTGTTTTACAAATGGATATTTATTCAACTCTCTCACCTCCACTTATATTATTCGATATAAAATTTAAAAACCCTTTTAAAAAACAAAAAAAATTATTAACTTGTAATAATTTTAATCTTTTTAATTCCATATTTCTTTTCTTTTAATAGTCTAAAATTTTTTATATCAAATTCTTCATTTTCACATTCACATACAATAATTCCCTTTTCACTTAATAAGTTATATTTATAAATCAATTCTAAACAAGGGCCAATTAAATTAAATTTATATGGAGGATCTAGAAAAATAATATCAAATTTAATATTTTCTTTTTTAAATGTATCTAGTGCATCTTTATAATCACTATTTAAAATAACACCATTTGTAATATTAAGCATATTTTTTGTTTTATTTAATTGTTTTACAACAATATTATTTTTATCTACGAAGTAGCACTTATCTGCTCCATTACTAAGTGCTTCAAATCCAAGTGAGCCACTACCTGCAAATAAGTCTAAACAAATACTATCTTTGATATAATTTTGAATACTTCCAAATAAAGATTCCTTTATTCTATCCATAGTTGGTCTTGTTCCATCAATATTAAACCCATCTATCTTTTTTCCCTTATATTTTCCACTTATAATTCTCATATATACTCCTATTTAAACGATGTCATAAATGTTTGTAACAATTCTATGGTATCTAACATTTGATTAATTCTATCAGATGGTCTTAACTTATAAAAATCTTTGACTTCTTCCTCAAAATTTTTATAAAGATTAGGATTTCTTGTTAAAAGTCTATACCAAGAAGAATGTTGTCTTAAATATTGTTTATAAAGAGGGTTACTTTTTAATTTAAACTGTATATCAAGTGTCATTAATCTTCAAAATGTTTATATATTGGTCTAGGCTTATATTCTTCTTTTTTGACATTAGTATCGTCTTTATTGCCTAAATCTTTAACAACACCTATAACACGTTGTAAACTATTTACACCCTCTTGTAAACTATCTAAATTAATATTTTTAATCCATGAAAAGATATCATTAATACCAAGTGCCCCAGTAGTAGCTACAGCTGCTTTACTTACATTTTCATTTGATACTAAATAATCTTTCCATGCATCACTACTATCTCCATATATGTCATATATTTCATAAAATTTTTGCCAAGTCATATCACCATTTTTGATAAAAGTTATTAATCGTGGATTTTTCTTGACAAACTCTTTAAATTCCTCTTTATTTGCCATTATAATCACCTATAATATTATATGTTAATAGTCCAAAAAGTTAACTTATTTTTCGATTTCAAAATTATCTAGGAAATCATCTATAGTTAATATTTTATCATCAATTTGCTTTAATTCAATTTTATCATTGGTATCATCATTTACTTCATCTTCACATTCTTTAATACTAACACTTATATAACAATTTATTATTGTATCTTTAATTATATTTGTTCCTGTTGATAGATTATCTGCAAATGGGATATCTGACATTTTAATATCGACATTTTTATCTTTTGTATGAACATATAAAATATCTTTCATTTGTGATATAAATGTTTTACTCAAATAATATGGATTAGTTTTAACCTCTCTTATTACTTTCATGCCTTTTCTTGCTCTAGATGATAATTCTATATCTTTAATATGAATTCTTTTAGCGGTATTTTTATCAGTTACAATAAGTAATGTATTTTGATCACTTGTTATAAAAGCTCCAATTAGAGAATCATTTTTAAGTGATATAGCCTTTACACCAGATGCTTTTAAGCCAAGTGTTGGTATTTCTTCTACTTTATATTTTAAAGCATATCCTAATTTAGTTGTTAAAACGATATATTCATCATTATTAATTGTTACAGAAATAACTTCATCATCATCCTTACATTTCATACAACTAATTGGTTTAGAATATCTTTGTACTTTAAATTCTGAAAGATTTGTTCTTTTAATCATACCACCTTTAGTAACTAAAGTAATTAAACAATTTTGTTCAAAGCTTTTTACAGGAATGCTTGTAACAACAATTTCTTCAGCATCAATTTTAATAATATTGCTTATATGTTTTCCAAGTTCTTTCCATTTTAATTCTGGAAGTTCATATACAGGTACATATAAATAATTTCCTTTACTTGTAAAGATTAAAAGTGTATCCATAGTATTCATTTCATAAAGTCCAATTACATAATCTTTATCTTTAACAAGTGTTTCCTCATCTTTATTATAACTTCTCTTTGATACACGTTTTACATATCCATCATGAGTAACAACAACAATAACATCTTCCTTTGGAATAGTTGCCGTTACATCAATTTTAATTTCTGTTATTTCATCTCTTATTTCTGTCTTTCTAGGTGTTGCATATTCACTCTTAATTTTCTTTAATTCATGTTTCATAACTTCTTTTAATTTACTTTCATCACTTAATATTAATTTTAGGGCTTCAATAAATTTCTCTAATTCACGTTTTTCTTCTTCAAGTACCAGAACATCAGTATTTGTTAATTTATATAATTGTAACATAACAATCGCTTCAGCCTGTTCTGGTGTAAAAGCAAATTCTTTTACTAAATTATCTTTAGCATCAGCCTTATTTTTACTTGCTCTAATAATTTTGATAACTTTATCCAAAATAGATAGCATCTTTAAGAAACCATCAACAATATGAAGACGTTTTTGATATGCTTTTAAATCAAATTCACTTCTTCTAATTAATACTTCTTTTTGATGATTAATATAAGCATCAAGTAATTGTAAAAGTCCTAGTGTCATTGGTCTTCTATTTACAATGGCAACCATATTATAGGCATAAGATATTTGTAATTCTGTATTTTTAAGAAGATAATTTAAAATCATTTCTTTGTTAGCACCTGATTTTAAATCAATAACAATGCGAAGTCCATCTCTATCTGTTTCATCACGTACTTCTGATATACCTTCAATTTTTTTATCAATACGAATAGAATCAATTTTATTAACAAGATTTGCTTTATTAACTTCAAAGGGTATTTCTTCAACAATAATTTGTTCTTTACCTTTTTCTTTATTGAATCTAACTTTACTTTTTACAACAACTTTTCCACGACCAGTGGTAAAAGCGTCAATAATACCTCTTTTACCTTCAACAATACCTCCTGTTGGGAAATCAGGGCCTTTTACAATATTTAAAATAGTATCAAGATAACAGTTAGGACTATCAATTCGTTTAATTGTAGCATCAATTATTTCACCTAAATTATGTGGTGGTATATTAGTTGCATATCCTGCCGAAATACCATTAGTACCATTTACAAGTAAGTTAGGAAATTTAGCTGGAAGAACAGTAGGCTCTAAAAAACGATCATCAAAGTTTGGTGCCCATTCAACTGTATCTTTATCTAAATCTTTTAGTAATTCATTACTAATTTTGGAAAGACGGGCTTCAGTGTAACGATATGCAGCCGCTGAATCGCCATCCATTGAACCATTATTACCATGTATGTCCACTAAAATATTATTTTGCTTCCACCACTGACTCATACGAACCATAGCATCATATACTGATGAATCACCATGTGGATGGAACTTTCCTAAAACATCTCCGACAGTAGCCGCGCATTTTATATATCCATGTTCACAGGTATTACCAGCTTTATACATAGCATAAAGAATTCTTCTTTGAACAGGTTTTAATCCATCTCTTACATCAGGAATGGCTCTATCTTGAATTATCTCTTTAGCATATTTTCCAAAACGATCACCCATTATTTCTTCAAGGGCATAATCTTGAATTCTTTTTAATATATCTTCCATAATTCACCTACTTTGCTCTATAATTATCTTCCATTGTAAATTCAACATTTTCATTAATCCACTCTTTACGTGGTTCTACTTTATCACCCATTAATACACTAACGCGTTTTTCGGCAAGAGCCGCATCAATGATATTAACCTTAATTAAACTTCTCGTTTCAGGATTCATTGTTGTTTCCCAAAGTTGATCGGCATTCATTTCACCAAGTCCTTTATAACGTTGAATACTATATTTTCCGGTATGTTCTTTTTTGATACTTTCAAGTTCATCATCAGAATATGCATAATAGTGTTTTTTACCATAATCTAACTTATATAAAGGTGGAAGGGCAATATATAATTTTCCTTCTTCAATTAATCCCCTCATATAATAGTAGAAAAAGGTTAACAAAAGAATTTGAATGTGTGCACCATCGACATCGGCATCGGTCATAATAATAACTTTATCATAATTAGAATCTTTAGCAGAAAAATCACTACCAACACCAGCACCAATAGTATGAATCATTGTATTTATTTCTTCATTTTTTAAAATATCTTCCATTGATGCCTTTGCCGTATTAATTACTTTTCCACGAAGTGGTAAAATTGCCTGAAATTTTCTATCACGACCACCCTTCGCAGAACCTCCAGCTGAATCTCCTTCGACTAAGAATAATTCATTAATTTTAGGATTTTTACTTTGAGCGGGAGCTAGTTTTCCTGATAAATTTTTCTCTATTTTACCCTTAGTTTTACCATTTCGAGCATCATCCCTAGCTTTTCTTGCAGCCTCACGAACTAGTTTACTTTTAAGCATTTTTTCAACTATGTTGGTTGCAACTTGTTTATTTTCTTCTAAGAAGAATTGCAACTTTTCAGTAACAATACTATCAACAATTACTCTTGCCTCTGGTGTTCCAAGTTTTCCTTTTGTTTGGCCCTCAAATTGAAGTAAGTTTTCTGGTATTTGTAAACTAATAATAGCTGTTAACCCTTCCCTTGTATCTGTACCCTCTAAATTTTTATCTTTATCTTTTAAGTATTTATTTGCTCTTGCATAATCATTAAAAACACGAGTAATGGCTGTTTTAAAACCTACTTCATGTGTACCACCATCATTTGTCTTTACATTATTAACAAAAGAAATAATATTTTCCGTATATGTATCTGTATATTGAAAAGCAACATTTACATCAATACCATCTTTCATACCCTCAAAATTAACAACTTTATGTAATTCATTTTTATCTTCATTTAAATACTCAACAAAAGATTTTAAACCATTTTCATAATGATATATTTCTTTTCTATTCTCTTCTTCATTAAATAATTCAATTGTTAAATTTTTAAGTAAAAAAGCACATTCTTGCATTCTTTCACAAATGGTTGAAAAAGAAAAATTGGTCGTTGAAAAAATGGTACCATCTGGCCAAAAACGTACCTTTGTACCTGTTTTATTTGTTTTTTCTAATCTTGTAAGAGGTGTCTTTAAGTGTCCACCATTTTCAAAGGATATAAAATATTCATATCCATCCCTTTTAATATTTACTTCAAGTTTTTTACTAAGGGCATTAACAACACTGGCACCTACTCCATGAAGACCTCCGGATACTTTATAACCACTCGTTTCAAATTTACCACCTGCATGAAGTACAGTATAAATTACCTCTGGTGTTGACATACCACTAGAATGCATACCAACTGGTACACCACGTCCTTCATCTTCTACAGAAATACTATCATCCTTATGCATTGTTATTTTTATCTTATTACCAAAACCATTGATAACCTCATCAATACTATTATCAACAATTTCCCATATAAGATGATGCAAACCTCTTTTGTCCGTTGATCCTATATACATACCTGGTCTTTTTCTAACTGCTTCTAGACCCTCTAATATTTTTATTGAACTCTCATCATATGCCATACTATCTATCACCTATAAAACATCTTATCATTTTTCAAATTTTTTGACAAGTTTTTATTGAATTTTACCTTTAAAATAAAGAAAAAAGTTGTCTTTTAATGCAACTTTTCTATTTCCAATTTACTAAGATTTGTTAATTTAGATATAGTATCAATATCCATATCATTTTCAAGCATTTTTCGAGCAATCTCTATTTTTTCTTGCTTTTGACCAAAAACAATTCCTTCTTCTTTTGCTTCTTTTATTTTTATCTTTTCACCACTTATTCTTAACTTTTCTAAGTCTT
>URIY01000056.1 GCA_900547995.1 uncultured Mycoplasmatota bacterium | reverse complement strand
TGTCATGTGAAGTTAATGTAAGTAAATATTTTGTTTTATTAAATCAAGATAATATTAAAGGCAATTATTGGGAAAAACCATTAAATTTAAAAAAAGAAAAAATACCTTTTCCTAAGCAAAAAGTAATAAAGAAAAAACTGAATAAAAATTATTTATTTCTACTCAGCCATTTAATATATTGGAAATAATTTCAATAACATTTTGTTTCATAATATCATAATTAATAAATTCATGTTTGTGGTAAACAATCTCATGACAAAGATTATCAATAATACCAATTATAATATGTACTTTTTCATTAGGATTTTTAATATTTATATTGTTATTCTTTAAAAGAATAACAATTTTTTTTGTTGATTCTACTTCTAAATTATTAAATATATCAGCAATTTGTTCATCAAGGTGAGCCATAGACATTAATTCTTCATGTGCTTTTTTAGAAATAGTATGAGTATCTATAAATTTATTAATCATTAAAGATAATAGCTTATCAATATTATTAATATCGATTTTTGTAGTTTCTAAAATATTTAACATAGGAAACATTATATCATTGGCATAGTTTTTAACACCCTCTATAAATATTTCTTTTTTATCATTAAAGTATTGATAAATAATACCTGTAGATACACCGGCATATTCAGCAATTTCAGTAGTACTTATGTTATGATATCCCTTATCACACATTAAATCAAATCCCATTTTAATAATTTTATTTCTTTTTTCAATTGATCTTTTTTGGGTAGGTATCCTTGTTTCAGCCATAAAATCACCTTTCTTTATATACAATTATACATTAAGAAAAAAGATAAATCAATAAAATGTGATAAATTATTCATATTTTGTTGACTACTATAATATTTTAAAGTATAATGACTGAGAAATGTGATAAATTATTCATATTTAGAAAGGAATTAGTATGGAAGAATTAATTAAATTTAAAAATGTAAAAAAGACATATAATGTCGGAGAAAAAAAGTTTAATGCTTTAGATGGTGTTAATTTCACAATTAATAAAGGAGAATTTGTTGTTATCTTAGGACCAAGTGGTGCAGGTAAATCAACACTATTAAATTTACTTGGTGGAATGGATAAGGTAACAAGTGGAGAGATTAAAGTAGGTAGTGAGATTATATCTAAATATAATGATAAGAATCTTACTAAATATAGAGCCGAAAATGTTGGATTTATTTTTCAGTTCTATAATATTTTACCAACTCTTACTGTTCTTGAAAATGTTGAAATTGTTAAAGATATTGTTAAGAAGCCTAAAAGTGCTAAGAAAATATTAAAAGAAGTAGGACTTGAAAATCATCTTAATAAATTTCCAAATCAATTATCAGGAGGGGAACAACAAAGAGTTTCTATTGCAAGAGCGATTGCTAAAGACCCATTATTACTTTTATGTGATGAACCTACAGGAGCACTTGATTCGAAAACAGGGGTTGAAGTACTTAAATTGTTAAAGAAACAATGTGATGCCAATAATGGTGAAAATACAGTTGTTATTGTTACACATAATGCCTTAATTGCTGAAGTTGCTGACCGTGTTATTAGACTTAAAAATGGAAAAATAGAAAGCAATGAAGTAAATAAGAAACCAAAAAATATTGATGAGGTTGTGTGGTAATTATGTTAAAAAAGAAAATGTTTCGTGATATAAGAAAAAACTTATCACAATTTGTTGCTATATTTTTAATGGTTTTCTTAGGTATACTTGTATATGCAGGCATTCGTTCATATATGGATGGTATGAAAGAAACGGCTGATGTTTTTTATAAAGAAAATAATTTACAAGACTTAAATATGTTAGGTTATAGTTTTAGCTTAGATGATTTAAATAAAGTAAAGCAAATTAAAAATGTCCAAAATGCTGAAAGAAAACTAACATTGATGGCTAAAATGGAAAGTGATGAAGATCGAACTCTTCAAGTCAATTTTATTGAAGCAAATAATATATCTAAATTTTATGTTATGGATGGAATGGAATTTGATATTAACAATGATGGCGTATGGATGGATAATTTTTATGCTAAAAACAATAATTTAAAAATAGGTGATGAAATTACTATTAAATATGATGGTATATCTTTTACAAGAAAGCTAGTTGGACTTATCAATGTACCGGATCATGTTTATGATATTAAAGATGAATCAGAGTTATTTCCAACACATGATAATTATGGATTTGTTTATTTATCCGTAAATAGTTTCCCAGAAGAATACATTACTAATAATATTATGAAGGAATATAATTTAGATTCTAAAGAAGACTTAATGCTTTATATGCCTGATTATAATTATAAAGATTATATAACTTATAATTATATTATGGTTGATGTTGATGATGAAAAGAATAAAAATAGTGTTAAATCAGATATTGAAAATAGTATTGAAAATGTACTTGCTGTTTCAGATATAAAAAATGAATTATCGTATGCGACTTATCAAGGTGAAATAGAAGAAGGGGAAACATATGTAGGTATTTTCTCAGGATTATTTCTATTTATTGCTGTTCTTTCTGTAATTACTACTATGACAAGAGTTGTAAAAAAACAAAGAATTCAAATAGGTACTTTAAAGGCTCTTGGTTTTAGTAAGAAAAAAGTAACAATGCATTATGTAGGTTATGGTTTCTTTGTTTCACTTATTTCTATTATATGTGGACTTATAGCAGGACCACTTTTGATAGGAAGAATATTTATAGGCATGGAAATGAGTTACTTTCAAATACCAAATGGTCATGCTAACGTGGATATTTCAAGTTTCTTTGTGGCTTTAATTGTTTTAATTGTTATTTCATTTGTTACATATTTTACATGCAAAAAAGAACTTAAAGAAAGTCCTGCAGAAACACTTAGAGCAAAAATGCCTAAAGTAAAAAAGAATAGTCTTAATATTACCTCAAAAGGTATATTTAAAAAATTAAAATTTGATACTATTTGGAATATAAGAGATATTATACGTAATAAGATTAGAACTGTTATGGGTATCGCTGGTATAACAGGATGTACAATGATATTAGTATGTGCTTTTGGTATGTTAGACACAATGAATAATTTTATTAATTGGCAGTTTGATCGATTATACAACTTTAATTATAAAATTTCATTGAAAGATAATTATACAAATGATGAATATCAAAATATAATTAATTTATATGGAAATAATACATCACAAACACTTGGTATTGAAATAGATAATAATGGAGTAAAAGAAGCTAATAATATTTTTGTTGCTGATGCTTCCGATATGGTTAGATTTACAGATTCTAATTATAACTATATGAAATTAGAAGATAATGGAGTATATGTTACAAAAAAACTTGCTAAAACAAAAGGATATAAGATTGGTGATACTATTAAATTTCATATTTATGGAGATAACACTTGGTATGAAGTAAAAATAATTGGTTTCGATAAAGATCCACAAAATCAAAATCTTAAAATGACTAAAAAATATTTAGAGTCACTTGGTATAAATTATAAGCCAGATACAGTTTATACTAATGCTGATTTAAGTAATAAGGATATTGTAGGCGCATCTCTTATTCAAGATAAAGTGGCTATTGAAAGTGGTATGAGTAGTATGCTAAATACTATGAAGACAATGATTGTTTTATTAATTGTTGTTGCTGCTATTTTAGGTAGTGTTATTATTTATAATTTAGGTGTTTTATCATTCACGGAGAAACAATATCAATTTTCAACATTAAAGGTACTAGGATTTAGTGATAAAAGAATAAGAAAAGTATATGTTAAACAGAATAATTGGATAACTGTTATATCTATTATACTTGGTCTTCCTTTAGGATTTTTATTACTTGATGTTATTTTCAAAATGGCACTTAGTGATGCATATGATATGTATGCGTATATTAAACCATTATCATATTTGATTGCTGTTTTTGGAACATTTATTATTTCTTTTTCAACGTCTTTTGTTCTTGCTAAAAAAGTAAATAAAATTGATATGGTAACTAGTTTAAAAGGTAATGAATAATTAAATAGTATATAAAGATATTTTAGAGAGATATTATGTTTAATAATGTCTCTTTTTGTAAAATAATATTTTCTCAAAATGTAAAATAAAAATTGTTTTTTTTTGTAAAAAATTACAGCAGTAATATAACTTTCTATCGTGATGAAAAAGATTTTGAAGTAGATGTTATTATTAGAACAAGTAATGGCTGGGTGCAATAGATGTAAAATTTGTTGCATGTTATATAGATGAAGTAGAGAATAATTTGTTAAAATTTAAGAGTCATGTTGATGGAGTTTATGTCGCATTCATAGAACCATAAAAAATTAAAATAATTTAATATAATATATAAGAATATAATTAAAAAATTTAGTATTAATCCATACTAAACTTTTTAATAAATTAATTAATATTTAGTTTTTCTTTAGTTTTGCTTTCCTAAATACTCAATATTAATAGTAAGAAGGGAATTCGTAAAGTAAGACTTAGAAGAAATATTTTTTATATCAGGAGAGTTTAAATAAATAGTTTGATTTCCAATATTAACTAATTCATATTCATTATTAGGATTTGTGACAGCTATAACACCAATCATTTTTATTTGTTTAGCAATATTATCATTAGTCCATAAACTTCCACCAATATATATGTTATCTGTTCCCGTCTGTTTAAAGCCAATTGAAACAAAATCTTTATTTGGATCAAAAGTAGTATCTGTTTTTAAAGAATGTGCTGATGCAATAATTTCTATACGATAATATCCTGCAATGTTGAATTTGATTGTTTTTTCATTTGTATTTACTGTTACAAGATTTGTAACATCTAATTCTGAGTGTTCAATAGGAATTCTAGCACTCGCAGGTATGGAAATTCCTTGAATATCTGTACCTGAATTAAATGTTACTAAATAAGCAGAACGTAGTAAAGTTGGACCAGCAGGACCAATAGAACCAGTTTCGCCTTGAGGTCCTGTCGGACCAATATCACCTTTGGGGCCAGTAGGTCCCATTGGAATATTAAAGTCTAGTACAACATTTTCTAGGCTACCATTATTAGTAACACTTGCTTCTGTTCCAGGATTTAATGTTGTCGTTGTTCCAACGGTAATTGTGGCTGGCCCTTGTGGTCCAGTAGGCCCTGTTGGACCTATCATTTGACCGCAATAATTTTTAAATTTTTCATCATGATTAATTTTTTCAATGGCTTTTTTATAAATTTTATCTTTTTTGTAACAATCTTTATTATTCATATAGTTACCTCCATTTATATTTTATGAAATTTAATTATATATAGTTAATATATTTTACACATGAAATAATTTTATAAATTATTTTTTCCTTTCGATGTTATAATCTTTAAAGAAAGTGTTGGCAAGTATGATAGAAGAATTAAGGAAATATATTGAAACAACTATATATAAAGAATATCAAAAAAATGATAAAGGACATGATATAAATCATATTAAATATGTAACTGATAGGTGTTTGGAATTAAGCAAAAACAATGATGTTGATTTTAATATTTTATATGTAGCGGCAGCTTATCATGATATATGGCATCATATAAATCCTAAAGAACATGAAATTATATCGGCAAGGATAATGTATAATGATCTAAATTTAAGAAAATATTTAAGTAATGAAAATATTGATATTATAAAAGAAGCCATTGAAGATCATAGAGCATCTTCTAATCATATTCCAAGAAGTATATATGGTAAAATTTTAGCATCTGCAGATCGTAATATTAATGTAGATATATATTTAAATAGAACTTATAATTATACAAAAAATCATAATAAAGATTTATCATTTAATGAAATAATGGAAAATTCTTATAAACATATGATAGATAAATATGGTAAAAATGGATATGCTAAAAGTTATATTATAGATGATAAATATAAACAATTTTTAAAAGATATAGACTATTTAATAAATAATAAAGAAGTATTTATAAATAGATATAAGAAAAATATAGGGTGAGTGGTAATAATGGTTTATTAAAGTATGGACAAAATAAAGTAAACAATTTTGGCAATCAAAAGATATGTTGAGAAAAAAATATATTAACTAAAAATTAATATATTTTTTATATTGCTTAAAAATAATTAATGGGATATAATAAAAAAGAATAGGAGAGTAGTAATTATGAAAGAAAAAAGAAGAGGTTTTACATTAATAGAATTACTTGCTGTTATAGTAATACTAGCAATTATAGCTTTAATCGCAACCCCAATCGTATTAAATTTAATTAATACTGCAAGAAAAGGAGCTTTTGCCCGAAGTGCAGAAGGAGTATTAAAAGCATCAAAATTATATTATACGTCTAGTTTGGTAGAGGATATAACACCAACAGAAATAACCTTTAAATGTAATAATATAGAGTGTATATCTTCTGAAAAGTCAATTAAGTTAGATGTTGATGGAAATATGGGTACAGGAAATGTAACAATAACAGGTGATGGTAAAGTATCTTTTGAGTTAGGAAACGGAACATACTGTGCTGAGAAGAAACAAGATAGTAATGATATAAAGGTAAGTAAAAAAATATGTGGAGAATTAGTTATAAATAAACCATCTGATTTAAAAATAACCTATAAAACAAAAAAAGCAGGAGAAATAACAGTTGTAGGAAGTGTAAGTAATGATGATGCTGAAATAAAATCATATGAGTTTAGTATAGATAATGGAGCAACATGGGTAAAAGCAGAAGGTAAAATATATACATTTAAAAACTTAGAAATAGGGAAAGAATATAAAGTATTAATGAGAGTAACTAATCTAAAAAATGAACAAGAACAAATAGAATTAGAACCTATTACAACATCATTGATAAATGATATAGAATATGATATATCTAATAAAAATGAATGGTCAGTAAGTAAAACTGTAACTATAACTGGACCTGAAATAGATGAAAATATCTATAAAATAATATATAGTTTAGATGGAATAAATTACCAAGACTATATTGAACCAATTAAATTTACAGAAAATGGTGCTATAAAGGTTGATATAGTAAAAAAAGAAGATAATACATCAATATTAAATAAAATAATAACTATAAATGTTATAAAGATAGATAATACTAAACCAAGTGAAGTAACATTTACATATGAAAGTAAGACAGAAGGTCTAGTTATTACAGCAAATGCAATAGATGAAGAAAGTGGTATTTATGGATATCAATTTAGTATAGATAATGGTAATACTTTTACAGATATTCAGACTAGTAATGAATATATATTTAAAAATTTAGTATCGGGTACTACATACAATCTAATAGTTAAAGCTGTTAATAATACATATAAAATAAATGGAATTATAGATAATAATTCAAGTAATAGTGATATGCAAGAATTTAAATTTACTAATTTTAAAGTAAAAGAAATTACATATGGACTTGCTATAGATACAAATGATAATTTATGGTCATGGGGAGCAAATAGTGGAGGTCAGTTAGGAAATGGAACAACAGATAATAAATTAAATGTTTTAACTAAAATTAGTTTTGATGGAACACCTAAGAAAATATGTAGTAGTGGTAATTCAAAATATGTGATTGATTCTAATGGTGATCTATGGAGTTGGGGAAGTAATAGATATGGTCAACTTGGAAATGGTGGTACATCTAATGTATTGGTACCAACAAAATTAAATTTAAGTTTTAAGGTTTTTGATATTGCTTGTACAACTCAAAATGCTTTAGCCCTTGATACAGAAGGTAATCTATATGCATGGGGTAATAATGATTATGGTAATTTAGAAACCTCAAATAAATATCCAACTCTTCTAGCAAGTGGTACTAAGTTTAAATCAATTGACACCGATGGAGATGCACATGTTGCAGTATCTACTGATGGAAAAATCTATCGATGGGGACGAGAGGCAGTTAAAAATGGGCAAACGATGATTATTAGTAATGCGCCAACTAAAAAATTGGATAGTGACACCAAATTTGTTAAAGCGATAGTTTCATCAAGTTATTTGTTAGCTTTAGATGAAGAAGGACACATGTGGGCACAGGGAGCAAATGGGGATGGCCAACTTGGAAATGGAACAACTAATTATTCATCTTCACTAATTTTAGTTATACCAAACAAAATATTTATTGATGTAGATGCATCAGGGTATACTAGTTATGCACTTGACACCGAAGGCAATGTATGGGCATGGGGTCTTAATAGCAGTTGTTATTTTGGTAATGGGTCAAATGAAAACTCATCTATACCTGTTAAAGTTAATATTCCAACAAAAGTAAAGAATATTACAAAAACATATGCACTTGATGAAAATAATAATGCGTGGTTTTGGGGATCTAATTATGGATACAGTGGTGATGGAACAAATACAAGTGTATGTACACCAATAAAAATAGGATAATAGACTACTTATAGTGGTCTTTTTCTTTTAACAATATTTACTAATTATTATATTTATTATATAATTTAT
>URIY01000055.1 GCA_900547995.1 uncultured Mycoplasmatota bacterium | reverse complement strand
TCTTTTTAATATACCTATTTTTTTATTAGTGTCTCCAAAACAGGGTTCACATCATTTGGGCATTATTTTTTTAATATTTTTCTAATAGGTGAAGAATTTCTATAAATAAAGTATAACGCTTTATTCGTTATTAATTCTAAGTCACCTATATATTCTATACTATTAGAATTAAAACTTAGTTTAAAGTCATTTAAACCTTTATATCTAGATTGCGGAGCAAGTGGATTATTAATACCACCTAAATTAAATTGTTTTAAGCCTTCCTTAGAATATCTTTCAATTAATTTCCATATAAGTAAGTGTTTAGCATTTACTCTTTTAAATTTAGGATCATATCCATCCATAAGTAATGTTGCACTATCAGTATTTTTTATAATAAAAGCAGAAGCAACAATAAGACCATTTGGATTTTCTCTATTTAGATTTGTTGCATATATAAGTTCATTTTTAATGTTATTTAAACTTTTATCAAGTTCTATTTTTTTATTAATTAGTTTAGTATTATTCTTTTTAGATATCAATAATTCTTCATTAACTTTATTATTTAAATCAAGTTGTTTTTGATATTCTTTTCTAACATTATTTAAATAAATACTAGTATCCATTTTAGCATAATAAAATTCAGTCATTTTCTTTTTATTAAAGAATTCATAAGTATCTTCAAAATATTTTAAATCTCTAGGATATTTTCTTTTCGTTTGAAAATATAAATAATCTAGATTACTTTTATTTCCTTTATGAATAACAATTCCTTTTTTTTCAGCTCCTCTTATTTTGGTTTTTAATGGCTTTGATAAGTCATTAAATGTTTTTGTATAATTTGAATTAAGAGGTATAATTGATACAAATCTAGGTTTTAAGGCTTCAAAAGAGTTATTAAAACCTAAATGGTAATATTCAAGTTTTCTTAATAATTTAAAATTATTTTCAAAATTATTATTTATTTTAACAATATTATTTTTAGAATCCATAATATTTTTATAAATCATAGGACAAATTTTAATAGCAATTATATCTAATTTACCTAGGTATTTTTTTATTAAGCAAGTAAATGATTTAACAACAGCTTCATTATCATAATCTATTAAAAAACCTCTAGGCGCATAAGCATATTTAAAACCATATTTTTTTTCAATTAAAATAAGAGATGCAGCAATAAGTTCATTATTACTATTAGTCATACCAAGTAAAATACTATCAAATCCTTGTTTGTTCATTACAAAAGCATATTCAGGTGTTTGATAAATTGATTTATCCTTGAATGTTAAACAAAAATTATAAAATTCTTCATTAGTTAATTCTTTTATCATAAAAACCACCTCATTTAGAGAATTAGATTATTATAGCATATAATACAATTAATGTACATAAAAAAATTAGGTTTTCCTAATTTTTTTTGCACTCATAACTGTTACACATTGTTGATTGTTTATCTAGATTGTCATTACAGTTACATACTTCTATTTTTTTTAGAGTACATTCATCACAATCACAGTCACAATGCTTACAATCATGTACATCACAATTGATTTTTTGTTTTTCCATATCTTTATCACCCTTAATATTTTGATAATTATTTATAAAAATATTCATAAAAAAATTTTTTGTTAATAAGATTGAAATAGGTGATTTTATGGACAAGGTTAAAATAGGTTTACCACGTGCTTTTACATATTATTATTTTAGTGATTTGTGGAAAATATTTTTTAAAGAACTTAATATTGATTATATAGAAAGTCCACCCACTAATAAGGAAATTATTAGTAAAGGAATGAGTCGTGCCAATGATGAAATGTGTCTTTCTTTTAAAATATATCTTGGACATATAGATTACCTTAAAGATAAGTGTGATTATATATTAGTTCCTAGAATAGATAATTATGGAAAGTCTAACCAAACATGTACTAATTTCCTTGCATCTTTTGATATTATTAATAATTTATTTGAAACTAAAATACTAGATTATAATATTAATTTAGAAGGTAATAATAATGAACTTGATGGTTTTTTAAGAATAGGAAAATTATTAAATAAATCTAGATATGATGTTATTAAAGCATATAATAAGGCTATTTTAGATACTTATAAAATAAAACAAAATAAAATTAAAAAGAATATTAAGGCTTTAGAAAATGACGGTTTAAAGGTATTATTAGTATCACATTCGTACAATACTTATGATACATATATTGGAAAACAAATTACCGATTATTTAGAAGAAATGGGGGTAACTATTATTTATTCAGATATGTTTGATGATAAAGAAACAAATAAACTGGCGTATAAATTATCAGATACAATATATTTTAAATATTCTAAAGATAATATTGGCTCAATAAAACTAGTTCAAGATAAAATAGATGGTATTATTTTTTTATCAGCGTTTCCTTGTGGACTAGATAGTCTTGTAAATGAACTTGTCATGCGAAAGATAAATAAACCTTATTTAAATTTAATTATGGATGAATCTTATTCTTTAACAGGAATAAAAACACGAATAGAAAGTTTTGTTGATATTCTTGAACAAAGAAGACAAAAAAACTAAAAAAATAGTAGCGTTTCCCCATATGGGAGATTATCATATTCCTGTTAAATATTTATTTTCTAAAATATTAAATTGTGAAATAATGTCAAGTCCATTAATTACAAGTAAAACAATTGAACTTGGTAGTAAATATAGCCCTGATTTTGTTTGTATGCCATTTAAGTATACTCTAGGTACATTTATTGAGTGTTTAAATAAGGGTGCTAATATTTTAATTCAAGCAGGCGGGGGTTGTAGGTATGGCTACTATAGTGAACTGCAAGAACAGATATTAAAAGATTTAGATTATGATTTTGAATTTATTAATTTAGTAAGTGAAGGAAAAACCGATATAAAAAGAATCGTTAGATGCTTAAAAAAAATAAATCCTAAATTTAATAAAATAAAGGCTATATATTATACTTTTATAACAATTAAAATGGTTAAATATATGGATAAAATAGATGATTATATAAGAGAAAATATTGGTTTTGAAGTAGAAAGTGGTAGTTTTAATAAGTTACATAATAAAATGTTAAAAAGTTTTAGTAAAGTTAAAAGTTATCTTGGACTTAGAAAAGTGTATAAAAAGTATGAAAAAGAGTTTAAAAAAATACCTATTAATAAACCTAATAATTGTTTAAAAATTGGTATTATAGGTGAACTTTATACTATAATGGAACCATTTGCAAATTATTATTTAGAAAAGTTACTAGCAAGTTATAATATTGAAATAAAAAGATTTACTAATGTTCATTATTTACTTTTTGAGAAAAAGAAGAAAAGTAAAAAATATATTAAATATGCTAGTAGTTATGTTAAATATAAAATGGGGTCTGATGCAGCTGATAATATAGGTAGAACAAAATATCTATGTGAAAATGGTTATGATGGTATTATTCATATTAAATCGTCATTTTGTACACCAGAAATAGGTGCAATGCCGGTTATTAATAAAATATGTAATGATTATAATGTACCAGTTATTTTCTTTAGTTTTGATTCTAATACTAGTGAAGTTGGTATTAAAACAAGAATAGAGGCTTTTTACGATATGATAGAAATGAGGCGTGAGCATGAAGGAATGCTACCTAGGGATTGATATTGGGTCAATATCTACTAAGGGTGTTGTTATAGATAATGATAATAATATAGTTACATCTTTATATATATGGACAGAAGGTAATCCCATTAATGCTGTAAAAAAATTAGTTAAAGAAATCAAGAGTAAATTACCATCAAATATTGTTATTAAAGGAATAGGTACAACAGGAAGTGCAAGAAAATTAATTGGTCTTATGATGGATGCGAATGTTGTTAAAAATGAAATTACGGCTCATGCGATTGGGACACTGGCTTTTTATCCAGATACGAGAACTATTTTAGAAATAGGTGGTCAAGATTCAAAAATAATATTAATTAAAGATGGAATAATTGTTGACTATGCAATGAATACATTATGTGCCGCTGGTACAGGTTCTTTTTTGTCAAGTCAGGCAAGACGCTTAGGAACTAAAATTGAAGATTTTGGGAAAATCGCTTTAACTTCTACATCCCCAGTTAAAATTGCTGCTCGTTGTACTGTTTTTGCGGAATCTGATTTAATTCATAAAGCACAAGTAGGACATTCTAAAGAAGATATTATTGCTGGATTATGTAAAAGTATTGTTATAAATTATTTAAATAATGTTGGTAAAGGTAAAAAAATTGTTGGCCCAATTGTTTTTCAAGGTGGGGTTAGTAAAAATGTTGGTGTTTTAAAGTATTTTAAAGAAATACTTGGTCAAGATATTATTGTTGATCCTAATAGCCATTTAATGGGTGCTATAGGAATTGCTATATTATCTAGAAGATGCAAAACAAATAAGGTATATGATTTAAGTATTGCTGATGTTGATTTTGAAACACGTGGATTTGAATGTATGGATTGTTCTAATAATTGCGAAGTCTTACGCATATTTAAAGATAATAAATTAGTTGATGCTTGGGGTAGTAAATGTCATAAATATAATTAAAAGGATTTTTAAAAGATATAGAGTATAATATAAATAGAATCTTGACAAGAGATATAAATTAGTGTATAAAATAGAGGAGCAAAAAGGAAGTGGATTATGGCTAAAAATTTAGTAATTGTTGAGTCGCCTAGTAAGACAAAACCTATCGAAAAATATCTTGGTAAAGATTATCATGTTGTATCTAGTAAAGGACATGTTAGAGATTTATCAACAAAGGGAAAATTTGGTTTTGGTGTTGATGTAGATAATCATTTTAAACCAGATTATGTGCCAATTAAAGGAAAGAAAAAAGTAATAGATGAGTTAAAAAAAGATGCTAAAGGTGCTGATTTTGTATATCTAGCAACCGACCCTGACCGTGAAGGAGAGGCTATTTCATGGCATTTATACGATTGCCTTGGATTAAATGATAAAAATTGTGAGAGAGTTGTCTTTAATGAAATCACGAAAAGTGCTGTTGTAGAGGCTTTTAAACATGCAAGAAAAATTGATATGGATTTAGTAAATTCACAAGAAACAAGAAGAATACTAGATAGAATTATTGGCTTTAGATTAAGTAAACTTATGCAAGCTAAAACTGATGGTACATCAGCTGGTAGAGTACAAAGTGTTGCCTTAAAACTTGTTGTTGATAAAGAAAGAGAAATAGAAAAATTTAATCCAGAAGAATATTGGACAATAAGTGCTATATTTAATGATTTTGATGCAGAACTTTTTGGATATAAAGATAAAAATATCGAAGTAAAAAATGAAATAGAGGCTAATACTATTTTAGATAAATTACAAAATAGTTTTTCAATTGAAAGCGTTGATAAAAAAATTCAAAAGAGAAAATCAAAAATGCCATATATAACAAGTACAATGCAACAAGATGCATCAAATAAACTTGGTATGAATGCGAAAAAAACAATGAGTGTTGCTCAAAAATTATATGAAGGTATTGAGTTATCTGATGAAACAGTAGGTCTTATTACTTATATGCGTACTGATTCTGTAAGACTTTCAAATGAGTTTGTTGCACCTGCACTTAAATATATTGAAGCTAAATATGGAAAAGAATATGTTGGTAGTGTTAAGGTATCAAAGAAAACAGAAAATGTTCAAGATGCACATGAAGCTATTAGACCAACTAGTATCGACCGTGATCCATTGAGTGTAAAACCATATTTAACATCTGATGAATATAAATTATATCGTATGATTTATTATAGGGCACTTGCTAGTTTAATGTCTGATGTAAAAGTAGAAAATACATCTGTTGTTTTAAATAATAATGATTATAAATTTAAAGTAAATGGTCAAGTACTTGTATTTGACGGATATTTAAAGGTATATAGTGATTATGAGGATTTGAGTGAAAATACCCTTCCACCACTTGAAAATTATAAATCAAATGTTCTTGTTTCTAAAGAAATAAATAAAGAACAACATTTTACAAAACCACCTGCTAGATATACTGAGGCTAAACTTATTAAAGAAATGGAAGAACTTGGAATAGGTAGACCTAGTACATATGCTAAAACAATGGATACATTAAAATCTAGAGGCTATGTAACGATTGTTGATAAGAAATTTATTCCAACGGAAATTGGTATTGAAATAACCGATAAATTACAAGAATGTTTTAGTCATTTAATTAATGTTAAATATACTGCTAAAATGGAAAGCGATTTGGATAAAATTGCAACCGGTGATATTGTTTGGTATAAGACGCTTGAAGATTTCTATAAAGAATTTGAACCATCTGTTAAAGATGCTTTTACTAAAATGGAAAAGAAAGCCCCAGAAGAAACAGGAGAATTATGTCCAAATTGTAATAGTCCACTTGTAATTAGAAAGGGTAAATATGGTAAGTTTACGGCTTGTAGTAATTACCCTGAATGTAAGTATATAAAACAGGAAGAAAAAGAGATAAAAGAAATATGTGATTGTCCTGTTTGTGATGGTAAAATAGTTGAAAAGAAGAGTCACAGAGGAAAAGTTTTCTATGGATGTAACAATTATCCTAAATGTAAGGAAGCATATTGGGATGAGCCAGTAGGAAGACTTTGCCCAGAATGTAATAGTATGTTAACAAAGAAAAAAGATAAAATAAAATGTAGTAAATGTGATTATACGGAAGAATTAGAAGAAAAGTAATACAAAAGTATTGCTTTTTTTAATATTTAACCTTTATAATAAATTAAAGGTTGTGGTAAGTATGGCTAGATATTCATTAATTGCTAAAAATATTATAGATGGAACACAAACGGTTTTAATACCTAAAAAATCATTAGTAGAAATTGATAGATTTATTTATGAAACATTTAGTGATTCAGAAGACGTTTGCAAATATTTTAATATATCAACTAATTTTGAACTTTATGTTGTTTATACTTACAATAAAGTTACTAAATATTTAAATCTATTGTATAAAAATAATTTTAAACATAATATATCAACAATCTTAAATGATACAAATGGCAGTAATATAAATGAAAAAAATAATGATTTTATAAATATTTTTAATGACTTTATGAATGTATTTACAATTGATGAGATAAACTATTTATTTAATATGGATTATATAGATAAAAAATTATATGATAATTTATTTGCATATCGTAATTTAGATTCAGCTAATTATCAAAATATATCTGATAGAAATGATATAAGATATAGTACTAAGTATATGTTACAAAGATATTTAAATTTTAGGAAATTAATGGTTGGTTTACAAAAATATAAAAATAGAACATTAATAAAAAACAATGATGTATGTACTAAAAAAGTTATAAGTACCGATGATGAATTACTAAATAATTTATTTAATAATGGAGATATGGATAGTGTATATAGTAATTATGATTTAGATGATTTATCATTAATTAGTGGATCTGAACAATTACCTGTTGATGTATTAAGAAAAAAGTAACTAAATTAAAATATGTGAATAAATTACTATGGTGATATGTATGTTCAATATGAGTGATGTTGATAAAGTAGCCAGCAATTTAGGAATAACATTTGAGAAATTCTCTAAGGAAGATTTGCTTACAGGAATAAATATAGAACTAGAACATGGTACAGTAAATGAAAAAACAAATGTTACCAATGATGACTTAATTATGACAACTAAAATAGCCCTTGCTCATTTAAATGAATTTAATGATTATTATAATAAAGAATATGGATTACCAAATTTTGAAGAAAAACTTAAAAATAGAAAAAGAAATATTAGGTATAGTTAAAAATGTTAGAAATAACATTTTTTTTGTTTATTTTTATAAGAAATATGCTATAATTTAGATAAGATTGTAGGTAGAAGGAGTGAATGTATGAAGCGTAAAGGTTTTACATTGATAGAATTACTAGCGATAATAGTTGTAATAGCAGTAGTATCATTAGTTACGGTACCAGTAGTAACTAGCCTTATAGAAAAATCTCAAAAAGGAACATTTTTGAGAAGTGCAGAGGGTGTTAGAAAAATTAGTAATAACTATTATATACAGAACTCAGCAATTTTTTCTTCTATAAATGAGGTTAAATTTGATTGTGATAACAAAAAGTGTTATAGTAACGATGCTTTTGTTATAAACAACAATTTGGGTGTGGAAGAAGCAATGGGAAATGGTTATGTTAAAATATATGATAATGGAAATGTTGAATTTTTATTATCAAATGGGACGTATTGTGCAACCAAATATTCTACTATAGAAGAGGTAAAAATATATAATGGGAATTGTGAAGGAATCATAATAGATAATGAAAAAATAAAAATAGATAGTATAAATGTAACATCAACAACCAAAAGTATTAAGGTATCTGTTGGTGTATTAGCAGGAAAGAGTGGAGTAAGTAGATACCAATTCTATATAGATGGTGAATTAAAAGAAACTATAGATTCTCAAAATACAAATTATGAATATACATTTGATAAACTAAAAAATAAAAATCATAAAATAAGAGTTAAAGTATATAATGGAACATATGGCAGTGAAAACT
>URIY01000054.1 GCA_900547995.1 uncultured Mycoplasmatota bacterium | reverse complement strand
TAAAAGCATTTAATGGTGAATTATTAATCACCATAGATGAACAAATATTGGAATTGAAAGAGTTAAATAGGAATGAAAGATTCTCTAAAGAGTTTAATGAAAAAGATGAAGTTAAAGAAAGAACAAAATATATTCCACCAATGACCCATCCTTGGAAACTTGCCTCTTTTAAAAAACAATTACAAAAAGCACACACGAATCATGTGTATGCTTAAATAAGCGGGTTTTTATGCCGAGAAAACTTTTGACTAGCAAAGAAATATTTTTTACCTTGTTGGAGTTTAATGATTGTTGTTTTCATTTTTTAAAATAATAATCATTTAAACGACTATAAATCAATAAAAATATTTTTGTTAGTCAAAAGGAAATTGGAATAAATTTTCCCGCTAATGTTTAAATTTTTTTGAGACATTTTCAAAGACTATTGACAGTACCTATAATATTTTATATTTACATTAATGGCAATATATGGTAAACTAACATCAAAAAAAGGTGGTATTTTTATGTTGGATGAAAATAAGTATCTAAATCAAATTGAGGAAACAAAATATCTTGCTCAAGAAAATACTGCTAGGTATAGGGCTATTATGCGTTTTTTCTTTAACAAATATGAAGAAGCAGAATACTGGTTATATAAAGAACAAGTATATGATAATGTAAAAAAAATAATTAATGATTATAAAATGGAAGAGTGTGAGCGAGACTTAGAGTTTTTAATTATTAATAAATCACTTACGAGAATACAAGATACTAAAAATGTAACTACTATTAAAGATTTTAAATATCATAATTTTCGTTATCAAATGACTGATAAGGCTGTAATTATTGAAAGAACTACTATTGAATTAGAGAATATTGAAGTAAAGGTAGCTAATCTAGAACCCAGATTATTTGAAAGAATATATCATCTTTTAAAACAATTAAATATTATTTATACTTTAGACGAAAATAAAATATATGAATTATGGATTGATATTAATACGGATTTTAAAAATTTAAATGAGCAATATCAAGATTTTTTAAAGAAATTTCATGAGGCTAAAACAGAAGAATTATTACAAAGTGAAACCTTTTTAGAATTTAAAAGCAGTATGATAAATTATATTACTAATTTTATTAATAGTTATATTAAATGTGCAAGTAATATTAAAAGTGTTCTTATGGAAATAGATAATGATAAAGAAACGTATTTAATGGATAGTTTGATATCTCATCAAAAAAAGGCTCCTAAAATTTCCCCTGAATTTGATTATGAAAAATTAAGACATGTTAATCTAGGAAAATGGAATAGTTTAAAAAAATGGTTTGTTGTAAGTAGTGGTATGAGTGAAGGAGAAAGATTATTAGAGGCTACACAAAATGTTATTGAGAAAATATATAAATATGCTAGTTCTCTTATGGAATTACATGGAAACATGATAAATAGAAAAGAAGATTATAAACATATATGTCATTTATTTGATAATGTTAGTTCTATAGATGATGCTAGAAAGTTATCTTCTTTAATATTTGGTATAACCGAAGTAAGACATTATAGTAATTATTCGATGCTAAATACTGATTCATTAATTAATAGTTATGATGTACCTCCTACTGAAATATCTATTAATACCTCAGTTAAACAATATAAAGTAAAATCCGTTAATAGTTATATAGTAGATAAAACAGAGGAAAAGGAAGCCTTATTAAATAAAATAGAACTCGAAGATAAAGTTCGTAAAGATAAAATTAGGAATCTTATCAAAAACGGTGAAATTATTTTAGATGGTAAAGTAAATTTAGATATCATTGAAAGAAGATATGTACTTAATTTAATTGAAAAATATCAAGAGAAAAATACAAGGGAAACAGAGTTTGGTTACTTATATTCTATAGAAGAATATGATAAATCTAAACAATGTCAAATAATATCTCCTGATGGAGTATTTGAACTAACAAGTCGCCTTATTAAAATAAATAAGTAGTTTGGAGGTGTATATAATGGATAATAGTATTGAAAAAGAAATGCAAGCGTTACTATATAATTTTTG
Source organism: uncultured Mycoplasmatota bacterium (assembly GCA_900547995.1). GTDB lineage: Bacteria > Bacillota_I > Bacilli_A > RF39 > UBA660 > UMGS1045. The sequence goes on along the minus strand of URIY01000054.1, from coordinate 6,675 downwards.
GATTGTAAAAGATGAAGATAGTCAAATGTATTATAAAATAAAGTATAATCAAAATAAATTAAAAGATTTTATAACCAAAAATTTAGGTAGTAATTTAATTATTCATGATCGTTTTATTAAACTTGAAAAAATACCTAATGTTGTAAATAGTAACAATGGTATTCCTTTATTTTCAAGCACTCTTGAATATGTAATATTAACTCTCTTATTATTATATTTAGAAGATAAAACTAGAGGGGAAAGATTTATTTTATCTAATTTAATTGATTATATCAAAAATACTTCTATAACGCTTGAATTAAATCATATTCCTGATTGGAATAAGGTAAATGATAGGAGATGTTTATCAAATGTTATTAAATTTTTAAATTCTATTAATGTTTTAAAGACTGTTGATGAAGATAATATAAGTTTTACGGAAGATATTAATGCCGAAGCCTTATATGAAACAACAGGCTTATCTAATTATGTTATGCGAATGTTTGATAATGAGATATCCTCTTTAAATACTTGTGAAGATTTTTTGAAAAATGAATTTTCTTCTCAAAATGAAAATAAAGGTGATGTTAGGAGATTTAAAGTATTTAGAAATATTTTATATACACCAGTTGTATCAACATATGATTTAAGTGATAGTGAAATTGATTATATTAAGAAAAATCGTTTATATATAAAAAATGAAATAGAAAAGGTTAATATGGATACCGAAATTACACATAATATGGTTATTTTATATGATAATAATTATAATAATTTAAAGTATAATTTTCCTAATAATCAAAAGATATGTGAAATAGTATTAATGTTAAATAATGAAATATTAAATGATATAAAATCAGGATTACTTCAAATTGAAACATCTGAAATTGTTAAAACTAAAACTAATTATTTAAAACAAAAAGTACGTGAACTTCGCGATACGAAGGGTGTATATATAGGTAAAACAAGACTTGATTATTCACCTTATAAATTATATGCCGAAATAATAGAGTGTATGGAAAAATATAATCTAATATCAATAAATGATGATGATGTAATTATATATCCAAGTATTAGTAGATTTATTGGAAAAACGATGGATATAATTGATGAAAATAAAGATGAACAAATTAGTTTATTTGGAGGTAGCGATGAATTATAAAGTTACGAAAATAGGATTACTTAATTTTTGGTATTTTGATGATGAAGTATTTAATTTCTGTGATGGTAAACTTTTACTTAGAGGTGGTAATGGTAACGGTAAGTCTGTTACAATGCAATCTTTTATACCGTTAATTTTAGATGGTAACAAAATGTCATCAAGGTTAGATCCCTTTGGTACTAAAGAAAAGAAAATAGAAGATTATTTACTTGGTCCATCAGATGGTTATCAAAAAGATGATTCAACAGGATATTTATATATGGAAACCTTTAATGCCAGTTTACATAAATATATCACTATTGGTATGGGACTTAGAGCTAGAAAAGGAAGAGGAACTGATTTCTGGGGTTTTGCCTTAAAAGATGGAAGAAGAATGGGTATTGATTTTAATCTTTATAAAGATTATGGTCAAAAAGTTTTATTAACGAAAAATGAATTAAGGGCAAGACTTACTGATAATAATTTTTATACAGAAAGTGCTAAAGATTATAAGCAAGAAGTAAATAATTTATTATTTGGATTTAGTGAAATAGAAAGTTATGATGAATTTATTAATGTTTTATTACAACTTAGAAGTTCTAAATTATCAAAAGAATATACACCTATTAAATTAATGTCTATTCTAACTAGTGTGTTGCAACCACTTACAGAAGATGATATTAGACCACTTAGTGAGGCTATTGAAGATTATAATAAAACAAAAGAGAAAATAGAAATGTTCGAAAAACAAATTAAATCATTAAATAGTTTATTAAAAACATTTCAAAATTATAATGAAATAATTATTTATAATAAGGCTTTACTTGTAGATAATGAAAATAAAAATATTCTTAGTATTAGTAATAATATTGATGAAATTAATAATAAAAATATTGCGTTAAATAATAAATTATTAGAATATAATAATAAAATATTATCTTTAGAAGAAGAACAAATTACTAATAAATCAAAACTTGATGTTATTGATGATAAAGATTTAAAAAAATATGGTAATGATTTAGATAGTATCAATAATGATATTAAATTATTAAATGATCGATTAAAGTTAATTAAAACAAAGTTAGATGAAGAACTTGATAGAGAAAAAGACTATGAATATAAAATTAAAGATATTAATAATTATATAGAGAAATCGGAGGATACTTTTAGAAGTATTAATGAAGATATAAGCTATTTACTTGATGAATTAAAACTATATGATTTAAAAAATGCGACTATTTTAAGTGAAGATATTAATTTTGAATATTTATTTAATCGTCTTAATAGTTATAAGAAAAAAATTAATTCGATAAAAAATAAATTAGAGGAACAAGAAAAAGTATTATTAGAAATTAATCGTTTGGAAGAAGAAGCTCTAGATATTAAAAATAAATATAATATAGAGGAAAAAGATTTAAATAAAGAAGAAAATATTTTATCACAAAAAATAGATGAGTTTAAAGATAATGTTAATGTTTTAAATTATAATAATAAAATATGCAAATTAAATGATGATGAAAGAAAAGAATTATTCTCTTTTATTGATAATTATAATAATCAAAATTATTTACAAGCTAAATCTTTATATGAAAAAATATGTAGAAATTATGAAATAGATTTAATTAATAGTAACAACAATATTAAAAATAAACTTAATGTTGAAAAAGATAGTTATAATATATTATTAGATGAACTTAAAAGTTTAAAAGAAAATGAAGAATTAGAATTTGAAAATACGGAAGAGGAAATAGAAAATACTAGGTATTTAGAAAAAAATAATATTCCATATAGATATTTATATAAAGTAATTGATTTTAAAGAAAATATTTCTTTAGAAGATAAAAATAAAATAGAACAATTACTTATATCTATGAACATTTTAAATGCTTTAATTATACCAAATAAGTATTTAGATAAAGTACATGGTATTAATTCTGTTTTCTTAAGAAAAAGTAGTTTTAAACAAAATAATTTACTTAAATATATAAATATTATTGAAAAAGATAATGAATTAAAAAAAGAAATTGAAGATATATTAAAAAGTATTAGTATTGATATAGAAGAAAAGATTTTTATTAATCCAGAAAAATACCAATTAGATTTTATAATGAGTTATTCTAATAATAATTATACTAGTAAGTATATTGGTATTATAAATAGAATTGAAGCCAAAAAGAAAAAGATTAAAGAACAAGAAAAAGATATTGAAACAAAGTTGTCTATTATTAATAATTATCAAAATATAATAACAAGTTATAATGAAAAAATAGATATAGTTAAAACAGAAATATTATCATTTCCTAGTAATTTAGAATTAGAAAGTATTTTATCTAATATAAATAATAAAAAGATTACAATGAATTTATTAAATGATAATTTAATTACAATTACGAATAAGTTATCTACATTATCAATAAAACAAAAAGATATAATATCAGAAATCAATAATATTCGTGATAATATATCAATACCTTTAAATCTACCAAGTTTTAAGGAAGCATGTATAAGTATAGATGTTTTAAGTAATAATTTATATCAATTAAAAGATTGTTATAAAGATATCGTATCAAAAAACGAAATAAAGAAAACATATGAAATATCTTTCCAAACATTAAAAGATAATATTGATTCATATAATGAAGAATTATTAGATAATAATAGAGCTTTAACATCTTTACAAACAAAGAAAGAAACGATTGAAGCATATTTAAATAATCCAGAAATGAAATCTAAGATAGAAGAGATTAAGCGACTTACAGCAAGAGAAAATGAAATACCTAAGTTATTAATTGAATATAACAGTGAAAAAACAAAAATAGAATTACAAATTGATGGATTAAATGAAAAATTAAGTTTATTACATGAAGACTTAGTATTATCTAATTTAAAATTAGAGTTATATAAAATATCGTTAGATAAAGAATATCATTTAGGTTATGTTTATAAAGATAATTCTATAGATGTACAAAAGATAATTAAAGAACTTGATAGTAGAAAAAATAATGATAAGGATAGGGCAATTGAAAATCTTTTCTCCGCTCTTAATAATTGCCGTTTTGATTTATTAGAATATAGACTTAATAATAAAATTATCTTTAATGATGAAGAAGCACTTATCACGAAGTATTCTGAAAATGGATTAGATAATTATACATTAAATCAAATTGTTAATGATTTTGCAAGACAAGATTTAACAACAATATATCAAGGAAAAGTTTTAAATGTATATGAATTATTAAATTGTTTAAACGAAGCAGTAACTGAAAGTCAAAGATATATAAGTACACAGGAAAGACATTTGTTTGAAGATATTTTATTAAAAACTGTTGGTGGTAAAATAAGAAATAGAATTGAATCATCTAAAGAATGGGTATCAAAGATTAATACTATTATGAAAAATACGCAAACTAATAGTAATTTATCTTTTCAACTTGAATGGAAAAGTAAAGAGGCGTATAGCGAAGATGAACTTGATACAAAAGAAATTGTTAGGTTATTAAAACTACCTGCTGGTACTCTTGTAGAAGCTGATAGTGAAAAATTGGTAAATCATTTTAGAAGTCAAATTCAAAAGGAAATCGAATTAGATGATAAAAATAAAGATAATTATATATATATTATTTCAAAGGTTTTAGATTATCGTAATTGGTTTGAATTTAAATTATATTATCGCAAAAAAGATAGTGAAAAAAAGGAATTAACTAATAAAGCTTTCTTTGTCTTTAGTGGTGGAGAAAGGGCCAAATGTATGTATATACCACTATTTGCTTCTGTGTATGCTAAATTATTATCGGCAAATGAAAATGCTCTTAGGATTGTTGCTTTAGATGAAGCATTTGCTGGTGTTGATAATGACAATATAACGGAAATGTTTGATATACTAGCACAACTTAATTTAGATTATATTTTAACATCACAAGCCTTATGGGGTGATTATAGTTCAATTAAAGAACTATCTATATGTGAACTTATAAAAGATGAATATCATAAAGCTGTAGCTGTTAGAAGATATCGTTGGAATGGACATGCTAAAGAAATATTAGATAAGGATTATGATTATGACAACAATTGATGAAATGTTTGCTAAATACTTAAAAGAACAAACGGGTTTAAATAGATTAATGAGAGAGTTTAAACAAAAATATATATCACTTGGAAGATATAGTGGAACAGTGGTACTTAAAAATGTTTCTGCAGATGAGAGTAATGCTTTAAGCAATCTATTTGGAAGAAATGTTAGAGTGGGAGACGTTTTTAAAACAAGTTTTATAAAACTTGAAAAGAACATATCTTATAGTAAATATGCAGGATTTAGTTGGGATAAATTATTCTATTATTATTTTAATGAAAATATTATATCAAATAAAGAAAAGAAAAATGAAGAAAAAAACTTAGAACAACAATTCTTTAAGAGCATAATAGATGAAAATAAAAATAAAAAGATTATTACTATTTATGAAGAATTAATGCAAAATGATGATTTAAGTAAAATGGTAAATAATAAGTATAAAAGAAATAGAACATTATTAAAACATGATTTAAATAATATTATATTACTTTTAGATAATATACCTAGTACACCTACATCTTTATCTGTTTATTCTTCATTAACAGGTGATCCACATTATTTAGATTTAGGTGGTCATAATATTAATTTGTTTTTAAGATTTTTAAGTTTAATGAAAAATATAGAATATCCTAATTCTACTATTGATAAAATTAGCCTATTAGAACAAATAAATGTATATGTTGACCCTATTTCTAATTTTGTTATAACTTATAAGATAGTAGGTAATAATATATTAAATGAGTTAAGTAATAAAAATGAAGTTGTTAATTTAAATTTATCAAATATTCTAAGTTTATCAAGTAATATTGATACTAATCCAAAAAGAGTGTATATTTTTGAAAATCCATCTATTTTAAATTCTTTAAAAGATTTAAATGTGCCAATGATTATAACTTCAGGTATGCCTAATTTATCTTTATATAAATTATTAGATGTACTAGAAAGAAATGGAAATAAATTGTATTATAATGGTGATTTTGATCCAGAAGGACTACTTATTGCACAAAAATTAAAAGATAAATATTTAAATTTAGAATTATTTGGATATAATGAAGAAAATTATTTATTAAATAAATCTGATAAAAAAATTAGTGATTCTAGATTAAGCAAATTAAATTTAATTAGTGATAATAAATTAGTAGTAATAAAAAATTTACTATTTAAGCATAAGTGGGCTTCATATCAAGAAAATAATATGGATGCAATAAAAAAGTATATTTTAGAAAATGAAAATAATAATATTTGTTAAAAAATTAAAATCTATATAAATTAACAAATTTGATATAAAGAATACTCAGATATGGAAAATCTGTTATACAGATTTCTAATATTTGAGTATTTTTATAATACTAATTTCCTAAATCGTGGGTTTGTAATGCTTTAAAATATATGGTAAATTTCTATCTGTAAGGCCTTACTAGAAGGAGTTTGAATGAACAGAAAAGAAATAAATCTATTAAACGATGCTATGTTTAAAGCATTATTT
>URIY01000053.1 GCA_900547995.1 uncultured Mycoplasmatota bacterium | reverse complement strand
ATTTATATTTAAAGTTCTTCTAAATTATAAATTTTATAATAAAATATAATATGAATAATAAACTAGATAGATTAGAAGATATTAAAATAGAAAATTTTGTTTGGATTATATATATTGGTATAATAATACTTAGTTGGTATGCTAATAGCAAAGAGACAAAATTTATATTATATAATGATGAAAAAGCCAAAAAAGAGTATCAAAATCTCATGATATTAATTTTTACTATTTTAGTAATTATATATTCTTATTTTACAAAAGATAGTTATGATGATTTGATGAACTTAAATGAAAGTGATACAGAAAAAAAGAAAATATTGCATTTAGCGTCATTTATTGGTTCATTTTTAGTTTTAATAAGTGGTTTTATTTTCCTTGGGATAGTTATTGTAGATGATGAAATAGATACAGAAATTGCCTTTAATTAGGCTTTTTTTCTTGTATAAAATTTTTTTGTATTATATAATTAATTTGGATGTGATGTTATGAAAATTAAATATACGCTTGTACATAAAGACCAAAAAACAAATGCTAGAAGAGGTATTTTGCATACTAATCATGGAGACTATGCAACCCCTATTTTTATGCCAGTAGGTACAAGGGCAACTGTTAAAACTTTATCTCCAGAGGAACTAAAAGATATTCATAGTGCAGTAGTACTTGCTAATACATATCATTTATGGTTAAGACCTGGTGAGGATATAGTTGCTAAAGCTGGAGGTCTTCATAAGTTTATGAATTATGATGGACCAATTCTTACTGATAGTGGTGGATTTCAAGTTTTTTCTCTTGCTGAGAAGAAAAATATTAAGGAAGAGGGAGTATTATTTAAAAGTCATATTGATGGAAGAAAACTTTTTTTAACTCCTGAACTTTCTATTCAAATTCAAAATAAATTAGATAGTGATATTGCTATGAGTTTTGATGAATGTCCTCCATATCCTGTAACTTATGATTATATGAAACAAAGTGTTGAGAGAACAATAAGATGGGCTAAAAGAGGAAAAGATGTTCATAGTAATGAGAATCAATCTTTATTTGGTATTGTTCAAGGTGGAGAATTTGAAGATTTAAGATATTTTAGTGCCAAAGAGACTGTAAAACTTGATTTTGATGGATATTCTATTGGTGGCACAAGTGTTGGTGAAGATAAAGATACAATGTATAAAATGATAGATTATGCTATTAAATATTTACCAGAAGATAAACCAAGATATTTAATGGGTGTAGGAGATCCACTTGATATTCTTGAAGGAGTAGAACGTGGCGTAGATATGTTTGATTGTGTCCTTCCGACACGTATTGCTAGACATGGTAATGCTTTTACAAGACATGGTAAGTTAAATATTCGAAATGAAAAATATAAAGAAGATTTTACACCAATAGAAGATAATTGTGATTGTTATGCATGTCGCCATTATACTAAAGCTTATATTAGACATTTAATGGTTTGTGAGGAAACTTTTGGAGCAAGACTACTTTCTATTCATAATTTAAGATTTTTAATTAAACTTGTAGAAGATATAAGAGAAAATATTGAAAAAGATACATTCTCTGAATTTAAAGAACAATTTATTCAAAATTATACTAAAAAGTAAAGGTTATAGTAAAATATAATCTTTTTTCATATTTTATTTGAAATAGTGAATAATAAATATTATACTAATAATAGGAGGTGCATGATATGACAGCACATATAGAGGCAAAAATGGGTGAAATTGCTAAAACAGTAATTATGCCAGGAGACCCAAAAAGGGCAGAGTATATAGCCCAAAATTTTCTAAGTGATTATAAATGTATAAATAACGTAAGAGGAATGCTTGGTTTTACGGGTAAATATAAGGGTGAAGAAGTAACAGTTATGGCATCAGGAATGGGAATGCCTAGTATGGGAATTTATTCTTATGAATTATTTAAGTTTTATGATGTTGAAAATATTATTAGGGTAGGTAGTGTAGGAGCATATGACCCTAATTTAAAATTATATGATGTTCTTTTAGCAACTGGGTCATATTCTGATTCTTCGTTTGCATACGTTCAAAATGGATGTGAAGATTTAATTCTTTTCCCAAGTAGTACATTAAATGAAAAAATCGAAAAAGCAGCAATTAATAACAATATTAATATTCATAAAGGACTAATTTATTCAGGTGATGTTTTCTATAAGGAAAATGAGGATTATAAAGAAATGTATGAAAAATATAAATGTTTAGGAGTTGAAATGGAGTCTTTTGCTTTATTTCATAATGCTAATATTTTATCTAAAAAGGCATCATGTTTATTAACTGTTTCTAATAGTTTTGTAACAAATGAAGAAACAACAAGTGAAGAGAGAGAAAAATCATTTAATACAATGATTAAACTTGCTTTAGAGTCAGTAATAGAAAATAAATGATTAAAAGAGTTTTCTAAAATAGAAGGGTATGTTTGTTACTATTAAAATCGATAATTGTTACATTAATTTTACTTTAGAATATATAAAAAAAGAATGATATATCTACTATAAAATATTCATTCTTAAATGATAGAGAAAAACAATTTTATAATAAGTTATATAAAGAATTTATTTCTAGTAGCAATCAATTAGATAGTCATTAGAAGTTAATTCTTTTTTTTCTTTAGTTTTTACCCAAACTTCTTTTTGCTTTGCTGTAAGTTTATCTTCAAAGGTAAAACTAAAATCAAACATATCAGACCAACTAACATTATATAATATAGATACGGTATCAATGTTAAAATTATATATATCAACACTAGGTGATAAAGTATTTTTTCTTAAGTAATCTCTAGAATGTTTACTAAAATAAATAGGTGATATATTTTTATATGAACTATGTTCAAAGTCAATAATCTTAATGTCTTCCCCTTTATACATTACATTAGCAGTATGTAAGTCAAGATGAATAATACCTAGTTTATGCATATTAATAATTTTATCTTTTATAAGTTTTAATACTCTAATTTTTTCTTCATAACTTTCTTTTTGTAAATTAAATAGCAATGAATAATCAACTAGTTCTTCTGTTAAATGACCTATTATTTTGTCTTTAAAAACGAATAATTTAGGTATTAATAACGATGGATCATTTATATCATTTAAGCTATTATATAAATCTAATAAGTAATTATTCATTGCATATAATTCCTTATAAACATAGGCTTGATTATTATATGTGCATGTATAAAGATTTGATTCGCTTCCCATAAATTTTTTTTGAAAACATAAATTTTTTAAATCTTCCTTGTGTACTATATTCACACTATCACCCCATGCAAAGGATATTATATATTAAAATATTTGTTTGTCAATTTTTATTTGTATTATTTTTGGTAATACCAATCATGCTACCAATAATAGAAGAGGTAATAATAATTATATAATAGATTATTGTTTTTAACTGCGGTAATGATTCAAATGCTAGATATCCAATGATAAAAAACAAAACAATTATAATAGATGATAATTTTATTCCTTCAAGCCAGCCTCTTTTTTTACTATTTTTACCGGTAATAAATCCTCCTACAAATAAAGAAATAATTAATATTAGTATTTGAAAGAAGGAAAATATTTTGCCATTTAAAAAGCCAATATAATTTAATAATGTAATAATAAAAATTCCAACTAACATAATACTAAAGACATATATTAAAGATTTACCTAATTTTTTTAAATAATTCATGATATTCCTCCTAATAAATTTTATGAATTGTATAAAATTATATTACAAAATACATAATATAATGAGGTGATTAACTTATGTATTTAGATATTATTATAAAAACAACGATTTTATATATTTTTATTATTATTGTTTATCGTATCATGGGGAAAAAAGAGGTGGGACAACTTGGAATAGTAGATTTAATCGTATCTATTTTAATTGCTGAATTAGCTGCTATATCTATAGAACAAAGTGATAGTTCAGTTCTTATTTCTATTGTTCCTATTTTAGTCCTTGTTTTCATCCAGATTATTTTTAACTATATAGGTTTAAAATCTGACTGGTTTCGTAAATTAATAGATGGTAATCCTACTATAATTATAAAAGAAGGTAAAATAAAATTTAAAGAAATGACTAAAATTAGATATAGTTTAGATGATTTAATTACACAATTAAGGGAACAAGGAATTAAAAGTATTGAAGAGGTAGATTATGCTATACTTGAAAATGATGGTAAATTATCTGTTTTTCAAAAATGTAATGATTTACCGATGCCTATTATAGTTGATGGTGTTATTAATTATGAAGTACTTCGTGAAATAAATAAAAATAAAAATTGGATTATGAAATTGTTACAAGAAAAAAATTTAAATCTTTCGGATATTTTTTATGCTTTTTATACGAAAAATAAAACTTTTATTATTAGAAGATGTGACTTGATATAAGTTGACAATTATATAATTCTAAATTATAATTAACTTAGAATAGAGGTAATGATATGAATAGAAAAAAAGGATTTACATTGGTTGAGTTATTAGCCGTAATTATTATACTTGGAATACTTGGTTTAATTGTTGTTCCAATGGTAAATGATACAATTAAAGAACAAAAAGAAAAATTATATAATAGACAATTAGAAACAATACAAAGTTCTGCTGAAGGATGGTCAACAAAAAACTCTGATAAGATAACAGATGATGGTACAAGTGTTTATGTTAATGTTACAACTTTAGTTAATGATGGCTATTTAAAGAACAAAGATATTAAAGATCCACGTAATAATAAAATTATGAGCGGGTGTGTATCTATTAGTTATGATGAGGCACATAGTCAGTATGTTTATGATTATGTTGATTCTAATGAAGATACTTATCAAAATGAGTGTAGTAATGCATATTAATTAAGGTGCTTTTGTACCTTTTTTAAGTCATATATGGTTACAAAAAAGATATTAAAAGAAACAGCAATAATAAGTCCCCATAATCCTATTTTTAAATAACACAAAATGATAAGAAAAATGGTTTTTAGAAGCATACCAATGAATGTACCTTTCATACTATCAGTTGCTTTTCCCATGGCTTGAAGGCTACTAGAAATGGGTGCTTGTATATAATGCAATAGGCAGATAGGTGCTAAAAAACGAATATAATTAATACCTTCATTTGTGTTATATATATAGTTAAGTAAAACTTGTGGAAATAATTCAAAAATAATAGTTGCAGGAATACCAATTAGTAAGGAGATTAAACATGCTTGTTTAATTTTATTTTTAGTATATTTTAGATTACCTTTAGTATAATTATTACTTACTATTGGTAAAAGAGCCTGTGATATGGCCGCTGTAAAAAAGGATGGTAATAAAAGTAGTGGCATTGCATATCCATTGATTATTCCATATTCTTTAACAATAAATGTGTTAGTATATCCTATTTGAAGTAATATGGTTGTGACTATAATTGGCTCTAAAAAATGACCTATATTTCCAATTAATCTACTACCAGTTGTTGGAATACTTATACGAAAAATATTTTTCATATTAGTAGCATTTGGTATAAAATCTTTTCTTTCTAATTTAAAATTTTTAGGTAAAAAGAAAAATAATACAATAATTGATGTTATTTCACTAATAATATTTGACAGTACAATAAAAGCAACGGCATATTCTATACCCTTAGTTAGAAAAATAGGAATACCAATCATAATTATAATAAGTCTTATAATATCTTCTGTAACATTTGATACGACATGTGGTATCATTTTTTGTTTACCAAAAAAATACCCTCTTAAAATAGATGAAATACTAATAAATGGAAGAACTAAACCAGTACAAATTAGAGCATAATAACTTCTTGGCTCATGAAGAAGATTATTTGCAATATAACCACTTGTAAGTAACATAAAGATAATTATTAAAATATTTATTAATAATGATATTGGAATAATAGAAAAAACAATATTTTTATTATTTACTCTATCTTCAGCAACAATTTTTGATATAGCAATCGGAAATCCTAGTTGTGCAAGGGAAATTAGTAACATAAAGGTTGGTGATATAAGCATATATATACCAATACCTTCTGTACCAATTAATCTTGTCATAACGATTTTAATAAGCATACCTAATATTTTTGTTATAAAGCCACCAATAATTAAAATAATTGTTGATTTAATAAATTTATTTTTTTTCATGGTTCACCTAATTTCTATCTAATAAATTATAAGAAATAAAATAAAATGTATTCATAAAAAAGGATTTTTAATATTCCTTGAAGTAAGATAAAATATAGAGTATAATTTAACTATAAGAGGAGGAATTATGAATGTTAAAACTAGAAAATGTGTCTAAATATTATGATGATTTTCTTGCTGTTGATAATTTATCATTTGAAGTAAAACCAGGTGAGATATTTGGACTTCTTGGCGTAAATGGAGCAGGTAAAACAACAACATTTAGAATGATTATTGGATTAATTGATGTATCAAAAGGTTCAATTACCTTAGATGGTAAGAAAATAGGTTATGATGTTACTAATAATATAGGCTTTTTAACAGAGGAGAGAAGTTTACTTACAAAACTTACTGTTAAAGAACAATGTTTATTTTATGGCAGATTAAAAGGAATGACTAATGAACAAATACTTGAGAAACTTGATATACTTTTAGAAAAATTTGATATTAAAGAATATAAAGATAAAAAAATAAAAGAGTTATCTAAAGGTAATCAACAAAAAATACAATTTATTACGGCCATTATTAATGATCCTAAATTATTAATATTAGATGAGCCCTTTTCAGGATTAGATCCAATAAATGTTGAATTATTTAAAGAAGTTATCCTTGATATGAGTAAAAATGGTAGCATGATTATTTTTTCATCACATAGGATGGAACATGTCGAACTTTTCTGTAAAAAACTTGCAATTATGGTCAAAGGTAAAACAGTAATATCTGGATATTTGTCCGATATAAAAAAACAATATCGTAAGAAAAATATTCTTGTTAAAGGTGATATAGATATAAAAGAAATCGAAAAAATTAGTGGTGTTGTATCTGTTATAACTAAAGGAGACTCTTATGAAATAAAAATAGAGAGTAGTGATATAGTAAAAGATGTGTTTGATAAAATAAGTAAGTGTAAAAATATTACTAAATTTGTTGTAGAAGAGCCTTCATTAAATGAAATATTCATATCTAAGGTAGGTGAAAGTTATGAGTAGTAAATTAAATTATCTAATAGGTGTTAGTTTAAAGCGAAAGATTAAAACAAAATGGTTTTTCATTGTTAATATTATTTTAGCAATAGCCATTATAGGTATTATTAATATAGATAGTGTTATTAATTTCTTTGGTGGAGATTTTAATGAAAAACAAAAGGTATATGTTGTTGATAATACTAATTTATCTTTTGATCTTTTTGCATCACAGTTAAAAGAAATGGATATTAATATAAATAAATCAAAAGATGATAGTTTCTTAATTGAAAAAATAGATACGGAAGATATAGCAAGGAAAAAATTAGAAGAAGATAAGAAGGCTATTGCTATTATATTTGATAATGATGATGATAAGGTAATGAAAAGTAAAATTATATCTGAAGGATATATTGAAACGATTGATTATCAAATGTACGTAAATGCGATTACTAATACTAAAGTTGGCGTTGCTATTAGTAAATCTAATATATCAGCTGAAGAAATAAGCAAAATTTATGAGGCACCTGTTATAGATAGAATTATTCTTGATGAAACAAAAAAGAGTGAAGATGAAAGTATGGAAATGATTATGACTACAGTTTTCCCGGCTTTTATCTTACCATTCTTTATTCTAACAATTTTCTTAGTTCAAATGATTGGTGCTGAAGTAAACGATGAAAAAACAACTAGAGGAATGGAAATAATTATATCTAATGTTTCTCCAAAGACGCATTTTTTTGCTAAAATATTTGCTGGTAATTTCTTTATTTTAATACAAGGATTAATGTTATTTTCTTATATGGCTATAGGTTTATTTATTAGAAAAATGGTAGGTGGGTCTAGTATTGTTGGTGGACTTGGATCTGAAATATCAAATGTTATAGGAAAAATTCTTGATACAGGTTTTGGAGAAAAACTTATATATATTATTCCACTTACTTTATTACTTATGATTTGTACGTTTGTTGCGTATTCAATTCTTGCAGGAGTACTTGCATCAATGACAACAAATACCGAAGATTTTCAACAAATCCAGACACCTATTATGATAATATCAATGATTGGATATTTTCTAGCAACAATGGCAGGTGTATTTAATGGCTCTTTATTTATTCGAATACTTTCATATGTTCCACTAATATCAGCTATTTTGTCACCTTCATTGTTAGTTCTTGGTCAAATAGGGGTTATAGACATCATTATATCGCTTATAATTGTTATTATTACTAACTTTATTTTTATAAAGTATGGTCTTAAAATTTATAAGGAAGGAATACTAAATTATTCCTCTAAGGGTTTATGGAAGAAAATATTTAAAGCTATGAAAAATTAGATTATAAATAAAAAACAAAGTATTAAGATTTTACTTTGTTTTTTGTATATTCTTTTTTAATTTCTAAAATTTTTCTTTTTGGTAGTTTTGAATATTTAGAAATTACATCAATATCAACATTATCATCAAGCATGTTTATAACTATTTGACTAGTTCCCTTAGTAATGCCTTGACTAATACCTTTATTAATACCATCTATTTTACCAGCATCATAAGCACCACTATAATTTTCTTTCTCATTAATTAATA
>URIY01000052.1 GCA_900547995.1 uncultured Mycoplasmatota bacterium | reverse complement strand
GTTAGAAATAACAAAAATCTAGCGGTTTTATTTAATTTCAAGTGGCAAACTCCGGTTTTATCACAAATATAGGAAATATTATGTCTAAATTATTTTTTATTCAACTTTATTCTACTAATTTCAAAATGTCTAATATCATCTCTTAGTTCACAATAAGCAGTTACATAAAATTTATTATCAAAATTAAAAATTTGCAGTGGATGAATAATTCTCTCTTGCCATTCTTGATTTAAATTTTCGTATAATATTTTTATTGATGTTTTACATGCAATAGCCTCATTTAATTTAAAATACAATTCAGATTCATTTAAGGCACCATTATCTAAAAAATATTTACTTTTTTCTTCCTCTATATCCCTCTCAAATTTAATCTTTTTAATTACTTTTTCATATTTTTCAATATGCTCATATCCTACTTGCTTTAACAATTTATAAATATTTTCTAACACTTGGAGATCATATTTATTAAAATGATTGTATTGACTTTTAACATTTAAAATATAATAGCCTCCATTAGGTCCCATGAATGTTTCAATTGGAATACCAATTTGTTCTAATTCAGTCTTATAATATCGAACCATACGTTCAGTAATACCTAATCTTTTTGAAAGGTCTTTTACACTATATTTATTTCCAGTATTTAAATAGTCCAACATTTGAATAGCATTTGCAATTTTTCCCATCCTATCACCACTCTACTTAATTATATCATCTATATTTTGATTTTTCATAAAATTTTTTAACCAATAGGATTAAAGCAAATTACATTACCAAAAGTTTCTAATTTATGATTTATTCTATCATAAATCATAGCACCATCATTAAAAATAGCATATACTTTTTTTCTTTTTTCATTTGCTACTTTCTGTAACTTATCTAAATATCTCCTATTTTTTATAGAATGAACATCCATATAAAATGGGTCATCTAATATACCAAATCCATCATAAAAAGCAAAATATTTATAATAATTATTCTTTGCAGTAATAAAATATCTTTTTAATTGTAATTCTGCACCTGCACTAAAACCAATAATTATTCCATTATAATGCTTTATAGTATAAAGAAGTTCTGTTTCTTGGACAACTTTACTATATAACATTTCAGGATTACCACCAGTAATTACTAAAATATCACTTTCTTCAATTATATCTTTAAATTTAGTTAAATTTTTCTTATCATAACAATTTAGTATATAAATATTTTTTTCATCTATTCCTAATCCTATTAATGAACCAACATACTTATTATATCTACGACCATTTTTAGGAAACCACTCTTCATTAAATGTTCTAAAATCTATTTCACTTGGAAATGTCCATGATATAATTACTGCTTTATAAGTATTTTTTATCATATTTTGTAACTTAGTTTTAACTAGTTCTATTCCTTTTTCATAATCACTTAATAAAACACTGTACATAAACTACCTACTTTCTATTTCTATGTTACTCATAAAAGTTTCTCAACATCAATCTATTTAATTATAACATATATACAAAAAAACTGCTTAATTGCAGTTTATTATTCTTCTACTTTTCTATATTCAGATAAAATTACCTTTTCAAATTCACTTCTTGCATCTTGATTAATTGGATGTGCTATATCTCTATAACTACCATTTGGTAATTTACGACTTGGCATAGCAATAAATAGTTTTTCACTACCATCCTCATTTTTACCAGAAATAATCTTAATGTCATGTATAGCAACACAATCATCTAATACGATAGTTGCAACACCTTTCATTTTAGAATCTTCTTTTTCAATTTTCTTAACGTTTACAGATATAATTTTCAAGTAAATCTCTCCCTTCAGTATGTATATCTATCTTTATACACTTATATTGTATAATATTTATTTATCAATTTCAACTATTTTGGTAAATTTTTACTCTTAATTAATAACTAATAATCTATTTTAATTGTTTTAGTTATTACATCTGTATATGAGAAAGACTTAATTTCAGGATTATTTTCATTATTTAGTTGTACTAAAAAAATATTATTATATAATTCTTTAATTGTTACATGATATTTTTCATATTTATTTCTACCTAAATTACATTTTATTGTTGCTGTTTCACCTATATGTTTATTTAAATCATTCTTTATTTGACTAATTGTCATTTAATCCCCCTTATCTAGGATATCCAATATACATTGTACCCTTTGTTTTTATACCACCCATTCCATCTTTTCCATACTTTGTATGATCCAATATTCCTTTTAAATCTATATCTTTTGTTATATCTGATAAGCTTATTTGCGATGCTACAATAGCAGGATCTAATGCATGAATATTGATTCTCTTAGGACTTGATGCAAAATTAGCACCTGCTCTTATTAATTCTTCATAATCTGATTGACATGCTCCTGCAATAATAATTAATTTTTCATGACTTTTTTCAAATTTTCTTGCTTCTTTTATAGATTTAACAAAATTATCACTATTTTTATAGGCATGTATATCTTTTATATTTCCATTTTTTTTGTAGTAAGCATCATGACCAGTAATAACAACAATATTAGGATTATATTCTTCAAGCAAATCTTTAATTCTTGAAGATACCATATTTTCTTGTTCACATATACCTATAGCCCATATATTCATATTTTCATAATAATCTAAACATCTTTTTAAATAATCTTCATCAGCATCAATATGTAATATTTTACCAGGTAAATAAAAATAATCATTTCGATCTAAAACTTGTTTTGGTTTAATTCTATCTAAAAATTCTTTTTCATTTTCACTATCATCATCATTATATAATTCTAGATCATCAAGTGGGCTATCTGCCACAAGCCTAATATTAATTCCTTTTAATAAGGCAGTATCAGCATCTATACTTGTAATCGTAAAAATAGTATCATGATTATGAGATTTTCTTGTAACTAAATCGCCTTCATTAAATTCCATACCATCACCTAAATAATTTTATGATGGTAAATTTTTTATATAACAAAAAAATGCATAACTGCATGCATTTATTATATTATTATATTCTTATATTATTATTTAAACATAATGTAATAGTTTAACAAAAATATAACTATTTTATTAATTTTTTTACCTGATAATCATCTTCCATTTTTTTATCAGGACTATAACTAATTACAAAATTAGTAGATATATCCATGGAAGAATTAAAATCCTCTTCAGTAGTATCTATTTTATAATTAACATTATTCTTTTCAAACAATTCCAACAATTTTGCTAAACTTAAATAAAGATAACCATAGTTATAAATTGTTTGTGATTGAGCGAAAGTGAGAAAGAATTCTCTTTGTTCAGTACTTTTTACATATCTGTATACTGCAACTATTTTCTCTTTATTATTCATTATAATACTAATATTATTATCCATATCGTTTGGCAAATCATCAAAACCTCCACAAAATAATAAATCAAATTTTAAATAGTCTTTTGCCTCACCATTATTACGATTAGCTTTTATAATTAAATTAGTAATTTCTTTTTCAGCAAATTTTAAAGTATTTTCATCCATTTTTTCATATAATTCTAATGATTCATCACTACCAATTAATCTTGCACCACTTTGAGTAATTTCAGGTGAAATATACAAATACTTTTTTCTCTTTTCCTGTTCAATGAATTTAATTTTTTCTTGTAATGTCATATAAACCTCCATAAAAATCAACAATATTATAACATAACTACCTTTAAAATTTAAAGAAAAATAGCATATTTCATTTAAATTAATAATGACAATATATTATATAAATATAAAAAAATTCATAAAATTTTATGAATTTTCGATATTTGTAGGTGCTAATTCAAAATCAATTGTTTTAGCCTCTTTACTAGCATTTTTAACAATAACTCTTACATTATCACCAAGACGATATATTTTCTTTTTACTAGTTCCTTTTAAACAAAATCTGGTTTCGTCATATACATAAGTATCATCTTTCATATCTTCAAGTTTTACCAAACCTTCTATTAAATTAGGAAGTTCAATAAACATACCAAAACTTGTAACACTACTTATTATACCATCAAATTCTTCTCCAATATGTTTCATCATATATTCAGCCATTTTCATATCGTCTACTTCTCTTTCACAGTCTATAGAATCTCTTTCTTTTTGAGATACATGTTCTGTAAGTACAACTAACTTATTTTCCCAATAATTAATTGTATCATTATCTATTTGATGTTTAAATAAATATTTACGAAGTAATCTATGAACAGTTGTATCTGGGTATCTTCTTATAGGAGATGTAAAATGTGTATAACATTTACTTGCTAGTCCATAATGTCCAATATTTGTTTTATCATAAACAGCTTTTTGCATACTTCTTAATAAAACTGATGCTAGAATATGATACTCTTTTTTATCTTTTAGTTGTTCTAGTATATTTTGCATTGTCTTTGGATGCAAATCCTTTGTTTTTCCATTTACATGATATCCTAGTACACTAATAAATTTAAGGAAATTATCTATTTTTTCTTCACTTGGTTCGCCATGAACACGATATACAAATGGTAATTCCATAAAATATATACAACTTGCAACTGTTTCATTGGCAGCAATCATAAAGTCTTCGATTAACTTTTCACCAGTTCCTCTTTCACGAAGTTTGACATCAATAGCCTCTCCCTTATCGTTTACAATAATTTTAGCCTCATCAATATCAAAATCGATGTAACCTCTTCTTTCTTTATTGGCTCTAAGTATTTTAGCAAGTTCTTCCATTAAACTTAAAGAATTAGTAAATGGTTCGTAACCTTCTGGAACAATTCCTTCTTCTAGATATTTGTTAACATTTTTATAAGTCATTTGCTTTCTAGACTTAATAACACTTTCAAAAATATCATAACTTACAACATCACCTTTATGATCTATTTCCATAACACATGACATAGCAAGTCTATCAACTCCTGGATTTAAAGAACAAATCCCATTAGATAATTTGTGTGGAAGCATTGGTATTACTCTATCAGCTAAATAAACACTAGTTCCTCTTTCATAAGCCTCATCATCTAATTTAGTATTTTCTTTAACATAATAACTAACATCAGCAATATGTACACCTAATGAATAATTACCATTATCTAATTTTTTAATTGAAATAGCATCATCTATATCTTTTGTATCATCACCATCTATAGTAAATATTTCTACATCTCTTAAATCTCTTCTACCATCATATTCTTCTGGTAATACTTCATTTGGAAGCTCATCTACTTCTTTCATTACTTCATCACTAAAGGTATCATGTATTCCGTATTTAGCAACTATAGATAAAATATCAACACCTGGATCATTTTTATGACCTAGTATTTTAACAACTTCACCATGGTATTTATTATCTTTTATTCTGCCCGTTATTTTAACAAGCACTTTATGTCCTTCTACAGCACCTAACGTTTTATTTTTTTCAATTATTATTTGAACATTTAATTTATTTTCATCACTTTTCAAATAATATGCATTATCTTTCGCACATAATTCACCAACAACTTGTTTTAAATTTCGGTCTATTACTCTAACAATTCTACCTTCAAGTTGCATACCTTTCTTAGATGTTATTTCAACAATAACCCTATCTAAATGAATTGCTCCATTCATATTAGATGATGATACATATACATCTTCATCACCTTCAATATCAACAAAACCAAAACCTTTTCGATGTCCAATTAAACGTCCTATTTTTAAATGACTATTATTAAATAGCATATATTTATCTTTATTACTACGATATACTACAAGTTCATCTTCCATTTTATTAAGTGTTTTAAGTAATTCCTTTAATCCATCTACATCATGTATTTGCATTATATCTTCTAATTCATGAACACTATAGGCCTTGTTTTCTTTTTTTAATATTTCTAAAATAGTATTTTCCATAGTCCACCTCTATTATTATTATAAAATAAATAAATAAAAAAAGATATATTTTAGTAATAATTTGTCAATTAGTTTACTATATTACTATTATTAAATATTAAAAAGTAGATTACTAATTATCTCAATAATCTACAAAATTTTATAATTTTATTTATTTACTTGCATATTTTTATTATCATTATTGTTCAATAAATCTATTTGTTCTATCAATTCTTTATTATTTTCTTTATCATTATGTTTATTTAAAACGCCATGTAAAATTTGCAACATATTATTTAACTTTTCTTTTAATTCATTATTATTCATTTTATCTCTTTCTTCCTAATAATTCATTTGTTTCATTAGTTAATTCTTCAATTGTATAGTTTACTTCCTCTATGTCATAATTATTATTAAAGCCATAAGCTTTTGTATTAATTATGACAATCGGTACATCAAACTGTGCAGCAATCTCAGCAGTCAATGGTTGAATTTTATCGATTGCTACAACACATGATGGCATTATTCTTCCACCTGTCTTATCATCCTCTTTTATTTTTCTTGTATCATGATGACGTCTACTTAATAGAACTTCATTATGTACACCTGTAAAATTACCATTTTCACTTTGCGTATAACCATTTGCATTTTTCATATTTAAATCTTTTAAAAAAGAAAATTTTGCACTATTCTGTGGATTTAATGAACGTATATTTGATGATGTACCAATATCATTAGGTCCAATTGCTAAAATGTCATCAGAATCAATATTATTAAATCCTAAAAATATATTATCGTTCTTAAAAAATGAAAAACAATTTATATCTGAAATTGTACTGCAGGATATTGTATTTGTTCCCTTCTCACCATATATAAAAGAATCATATATATCTCCATTTGCCAATTCATTAAATTTTCCTGAGAATCCGCCACCTATTTTACAATGAACAAGTAAATTAAATTTTTCACCATTTAATGTAACAACTTTTATCTTCTTTCCTTTATAATCTATTGGCTCATTAACAATTACACCATTAGTAGTACTTTTAACGTCGTCTGGATTAAATAAATTTTTTATAATATCATTTGCATATATTTGAGGTATTTTTTCCCTTATATCTTTAAAGTCTATTGGATTTATTATTATAGAATCATTCTTTTTTAATTCTTTATATAAATCTTTCAAAGTTTCTACATCATCAATCTTATCAATCATTAAAAGTAATTTAAGACATTTTATTTCTGTATCATTAAAATAATCATTGATTTTTTCACTCTTCAATAATGCCTCAATATTATAAATATCTATAATTGATGAACTTGCTTGTTGTAGTTTGTATAGATTACTTTTGTTATTTAGTAACCCAAAAAACCTCTCATATATACAACTTTTTATTTCAGCTATGTCATTAGTCTCTATAAAGTGCTTATCATACTTTTCATTTCGCATTCTGTTATAATTACTAAGTTGTTCTAATGTATCTAAGTGCATAGTTATATTATTGTTATTATCAATATATTTATCATTAATAAATTCGAGTAAATTATTCTTTTGTTCTGCATTTAAACTATTTAAATCAATTTTCAACAAAAATTCTTTCATATCATAAAATGCAATTAATTGTTTTTCTAAATCAATGAAAGTATTATCATTATAATAACTTGATGTTATATCTCTAAATTGAATATACTTATTTAGAAGATTATCATCTTTTATTAAACTTTCTAAAACTAGAAAACTCTTATTTTCATATGTCAAGAAGTTTTGAATATTTTGATACCCGAAAGTATCTACAACTTTTTTATCAAATATATCAAGTGTTGGTATTAAATCAGCATTTAATTTTGGCCTATTTTTTAAAATATTGGCACATGTGCTTCCATATATATTTTCAACAATTTTAATTAAATGTTCATAACTTGGATCGTTTAAAAAATGTTGTATATTTTTAGTATCAATCTTTCTCATTATATTATCGTTGGATAAAATTAATAAAATGTTATTTATATCATCTTTACCTATTGCAAAAGAGGTACTAATATTAAACTCTTTTAATCTATTATATATATACTCTTTAACAATATTAATATCGTTATTCATCCAATATGCGTTAGCCTTTGGATTAACGTTGAATAATTCTTTTCTATTATCAATATCACGATAAGTTCCTGGCCAGACAGTATTCACTAATTCTAATTTAAATTCATTAAAATCACTATTATTTAAAAATTCTTGTGTTAATTCTTTCATTCCATATTTGAAAAATAAATTTCTAAATAGTTCTTTACGATCTATTATATTATTACTTATTAACTCTTTTATTATTCCAATATTATTATATAATAATTCATAATCTAGTTGATATGTAAAATTAGGATTACTAGATAAATATTGTTTTAAAACATCACTGTTGCAACTTGAAATATATTTATTATTTGCTTTAACTATCAATAATTGTAATTCTTCATTACACTTACTAATATCAACATTTTCATTATTATTGGATAATGTATCTATAATTAATGTTTTATCAAAATATTTATAAAATTCTGAATTATTAATAAATTCCCGTATTATCGACCCCTGTTCTTCAATACTTAAATATTGAATACATTCAAAAAGTTTTTCAATTTTTAGATGCGTAATAATTTGAGATCTATTATTTCTAACAAAATCTATTAATTGAGGTTTTTCCCTAAGATGACAAACTAAAAAAGAATTATTCAAGTAATCAACAAAACTAGGCTCAATTTCTAAAATTTTTTCCCTACAACCATATTGTAATTTATTAATACTAGATGGATTTTTTCTAACAAGTGCATAGTATACATCAAAATCATCTTTAAAATCAGAACTAAAATATTTTTCTTCAGTTATATTACGTATTAAGTTATTCTTTTTAATTTTTTGAAATAAATTCATACAATTCATGTCTCCTCAGATAAAAAATTCATACCAAATTATTGGTATTTTAAGCATTATTATTCTTAATATAATTGTACAATAAATTTTAAAAAAAAGATATATTTTAGTAATAATTTGTCAATTAGTTTACTAATTAAATATCTTTTTAATAAAATTTATTATTTCTTTATAATTATTATTTTCT
>URIY01000051.1 GCA_900547995.1 uncultured Mycoplasmatota bacterium | reverse complement strand
AGTCTTATATTTTAAGCTTTTCATGAAAAAACGGAATTTAGTTTAAAAATTCACGAAAGAAATCTACTATTTATTTTTTTGTAAATTATATTTAATTTTCTTAATTTCATCTAAAGAATAGTCATCAAGTGTATTAATATTAAAATTACCATCAAAAAATTTAATACCTTTAAATGTACTTTGATTAAAATTATCCTCTATCTCTTTTCTCATACTTAAATATAACTTATACTTTTCAAGTTCTTCTATTTGTTTACCGATATTGTTATTTTTCTTTTCTTCTAAAAAGGCAAGCACACTTGAAATAAGTGTTGTCCATCCAAATATAAGTCTTGTAGTATCTTCAATAATTTGGACATTGGCAATTATACCACCAATAAACCCAACTGATATAGCAGTAAATAGTTTTATGTCACTTCTTAAACCAATTTTTTTCAAATCATTTACTGATATATCTGCATTTCTCGCCTCTGCTTGATTAAGCATATCTTGAATTAATTCTTTTTCAATATCTTCATTATATTTAATTTCTTCTACATTACCATTAAAATAAAATACTATAATTGAATCATCCATTTTTTTATAAAACATAATTGTTTTATCTAAAGTAGCATCATCATACCAATACCTCATAAATATCAACTCCTGCGTTTTATTATATCATCATCCTTTAAATAATCAAGAAGCATTGTTGAATTTTGGTTATGTTTTAATATATTTTTTGATACCATTTTTTCATCATAGTTAGCATAACAATACTTACAAAAATGCATGCATGTATTATATGCCCCAATATCAACCATACTTACACACTTACATTTATTGCCTTTTCTTATATTATAACTTTTAAAATTAGTTTTACCTGTTAGTTTATATGCAAGTTCATGTGATAAACAGTCGGCTTTTTTAAAACCATATTGTACTAAATTAATATCTTCAAAACAAGTTTGAACTGTCATACCATTTTCACTTGCACTCTTACTAAAAGACATACCAATTGCTTTATAATCATCTTCTACCATCTTTCTTGCCTTAATATATTTCATATTTTTATGCACATTTTGGTAATCATCCATAAAGGATATAATAAAGTGTTTAACATATCCATTTAATATTTTACATAATTTATCAAAAGCATTGATATGATAATGAATATTATACTTATCGCTAATAAATATAGGATCATATCTAATATATAAATTATCTATCCCGATTATATTTGACAATTTTTTTATAGCTTTTATAATATCAGTTTTTTTAGGAACATTCGGTTCTATATCTTTTTTATATGGTGTTAAAGTTACATGAAATATTATTTTTTTATCTATTTTATTTATATAATTTAAGATAGGAATAGGATTTTTGGTACAAAATAAAATTAAATCTACATCTTCAAAATAGATTCTATTTACAAGTTTAGGATAAAAAGGATTTCTATCATCTACAAAACCTTCATCATATCTCTTCATGAACCAAGGTGTATAAAAGGCAACTATATCTGTTCTTCCACTAACATTTAATATCATTGCATTTTTTCCTTTTACCATATGCATATTCTAATTTCATTACAAACTCTTGTGGTAAAAACTTTTCTGATTGCTCAATAAGACCATTATCTATTCCGTATAATGCCTCAGCTATTTGGCCAGTTATACAAGCATTTGTATCTGTATCACCACCATATAATAATATTTTCCTTATAGCATCTTCAAAAGTGTTGGACACAAAAGCCGCATATATACAATTATCAAGTGTTTCATAACAAGTTGTATTAAATTTATTAAATTGTTTCTCATTTATAGTTATATTAAGTTTTTCCAATATTAAATCTTTTCTTAACCCTTTTCTAGCATAATATATAATTGTTGCAAGTTTTTGAGCACATTCTATTGCCTCTTTAGAATTATGTGAAGGATATGTTGCTAATAAAGTGTTTATTAAAATATCATTCTCGTTTTCAAATAAATAACAAATTGGTGATATACGCATTAATGCACCATTTCCCGTACTACTTCCTATATAGTTTCCATTTAACCATTTAATAAACCCAGGTGAAAAGGATGACTTAAAATATGGAGAAAAATGTGGCTTATAATTTAAAAACGCCTTCCCATATTTTTTCAAATAATAAGTATAATCTTTATTTGTCAAAACTGCTTCTAAAATAGCCATAGTTAAAATAGTGTCATCACTAAAAAAAGCATTATCTTCAATTATTTTTTGGCATTTAACCTGACTTATCTTTTTTGTTTGATTATATTCATATATAGAGCCAGCTAAATCGCCTATAATTGCTCCCCACATTAATATCACCTTCTTATCTTAATTATTTAATCCATGATGAACATTTGGACTTTCCATTGTAAGTGGTCTAAAGGTATATCCATTTGCTAAACCATATTTAATTATTTCTTCAACAGCATCTACAGAGTAACCTTTAATATCATGTTGTAAAACAACATAAGTTGAATTATTTCCAAGTGCATTAATAACATTAGATGCAACACCGGATGCCGTAGTAATACCATCTGTATCACCACTTGCAACATTCCAATCAAAATATCTAAACCCTCTTGCTGTAAGAGCATTTGTAATTTGTGTCATTATCCTTTGACCACCATCATAATTTTTACTTACAGTATTTGAACTACCTCCTGGCAATCTTACAATAGTTGGGGTATATCCAGTAATATTTTTTACTTTATTTTGAATGGCATATAAATCATTAAAATAATTATCTAAATTAGTATAAATATATGCATAATTATGTGACGCCGAATGAAGAGCAATTGTATGGCCTTCATCATATGCTCTTTTTATAACATTATCATAACCTTTAGTTAAACCTTGGTCTGTTACAAAGAATGTTGCCTTTACGTTATACTTAGCAAGTACATCTAACAAATAATTAGTATATCTACTTGGCCCATCATCAAAGGTTAAATATATGCTTTTACCTCCTGGTGTAACATAATTATTTTTATCATAAACATATATTTTTCTTTTAATAATTGCCTCATTGCTTGAACTATCACTAACCCTATAAGTTAATGTATATTCACCTTTTTTTGATGTATCAACTATACCATCAACTATAATCTTATCGGTTAAATCGCCATCACAAAAATCAATTGCAGTGGCACCTTCATCAATATATTCTTTATTTAATAATATGTATTTTACATTATCACCATTTAGTTTTATTTCAGGTTTATCATTATCTTTTTCTGTTGCACTTAATGTAACCTTTTCAATATTATTTGATGAATCGTTAACCCAATAAGTAATTTTATTGTTTGATGCACTTACATTTACCTTATTGGTTATATCACCATCATAATTATCGGTAGCAACTACTTTGTAATTATAAACTTTTTTATTTGGACAATAATAATATTCACTTTCTTCAACAGTTATTTGAGGTTTTATATTATCAATAACTTTTACTTTAATATTTTTAGTTAAAGTATTTCTATTATATTTAAATTTATATGTAAGGTCATATTCACCTAGCTTATTCTCATTTATTTTTCCTTTTATTATTGGTTTAATTTTTTTGCACCTAATAAAATTTCCGTAACACACGCTACTGGTATCTTTATATTTACTATTAACAGATAAAATAACACTTGCATCCAATTGTTTTACGTGAAATCTTGGTATCAAAAATATTAATCCTATAGTTATAATAAGTGTAATTATTACACCTATCAACATAAATAATAATTTCTTATTTAATTTATCTTTCATATCTATCACACTACTAGCTCCATTATATCACTTGCTACAAAAATTACTATTGTAATTTTCATTTTTTACAATATTATAGTACATTTTGTTGTAGCTATTTCTACATACATAAACATCATAAAAAATAGAATCATAGTATATTTCATTATCATTATTAATAATATTTTTTCTAAATATTGGTGCGTGATTATTTTTAACATGTATATAGTCATATAAAAATACTATCAATAACATTACTAAGAAAAAAAACAAATTTAAAATTAATCCTTTAGTATATTCCAACTTCCTCGTAAATTTTGAAAAACCAAATAATGATACTATTACACCTAATATAATAAAAAAGGAACACCATTTACTTTTAGTTTCAATTAATATGCAAGAAAACAATATTATTAAAATACCTACAATTAACAAAATAGTACCTTTTGTAATATTTTTTTTTCTGTTTTTCTTATTTAATTCATTTAGTTTGTTTATCATTAAACTATTTACTTCATTTATCTTCATATATTTTAGCCTTCTTTATTTTATACTTTTCATAGAAAAAGTAGACTTATACTTATGCCTACTTAAACTTTTTTCTTTTTATTATGAAATATATATTAAAGAAAATAGATATACTTAATAATCCACCTAATACAATTGTTGTAATAAAATAATAATTTATTTTCCTATCTTCTTTGAATATTTCATAATATTGAAACGTCTTATCGATTGTATCATATTTATAGTAATTATATTGTCCGTTGTTCATATCCATAGCATAGCATATAACAAAGCGATTATCTAATTTGTATGCATTGTAATCAAAATCATTAATATTTATTTTAACCTTCTCAAAACCATCTAAATTCCCCTCTGAAATATATAATTTTAAATTATTGGAATTCACTTCATTATATAATTTATAATTATCTTTTTCATATATTGCATATTTAATATTTCCTTTTTCATCCTTTATTCCTACAATTGTAAACTTAGTTATATTACTTGTATAACTAGGTATATCAGTTCCATTAATATTTATTGTTGACTCCTCATAACCTTCTGGTTTCACTAGTTTTTTATTAGTTTTTACTAATGTATATTTTTCATTATTAAGTTCAATTTCAATGGGATTTGGATCAGTTATAGACACATTCAATTTATATTCTTTTGAAGTACCATTTTCGGCCATTACTATAATATTAAAAGTAGAATCTTCTTCATCTAATGTGTATGTTCCTGTTCCTTCTATGTTAGCATATTTTCCCATAGCAGAAGCACTAATATTTATCTGACTTTCAGTAGGTGGAACACTAACTGTGTATTCATATATGTCTGAATTAAAAGGTATATTTAATTCATAGTTATCAACATATAAATTTTGTAACCTATTTTCACTCTCTTTTTCACGAGGAGCAACAACTGTTACATTTTTAGATAGTGATATACTTCTATTATTACCATCTTCACTCGTTATGTCTCCAGATACTGAAAAGGAAATATTTCCAATTGATGTTGCTTTACAGGTAACACTTAAAGTTTTATTAGTATTAAGCCCATTTGCCGTAACATCTGCGAAACTTTTACTGCAACCACTAGTTGCCCCTGATGAGTTAATATGAATATTCCATGCTGCTACACTGTTTAAATTAACACTGACTGTAACATTTGAACCATTTGTAATAGAACTAGGCGCACTAATAGTAGCATCAGATGCAAATGCTACCACAGGCATTATAAATAAACATAACATAAACAATAATACTTTTCTCATAAAAAATCTCCTTTACTGTGTAATATTCTTTATTCCAAGCAAATGTTGCCTAATTATTAATAAATCGGCAGAATTAATACTAGTACCATTTACTATTGATGCGGCTTTTTTAAAAGGTCCTGTTAACTCTATCATTCCAAGTAAATGCTGGCGCATCTTCAATAAATCAGCAGAATTAATTTTTCCATCACCATTAATGTCACCATACAAGACAGCAATATATTCTTGATTATTAAGATTAAATACTGTTCCTGTACTTATAATATCTTGTCCATTCTTAATCATTATTAAATTATTATTAAGTTTATCTTTAATCGTACTAACAAGATCACCAATATTAAAGCCATAAACATAATTATCATATATTTTATATCCACTATTTTTGAAATAATCATTAAGATCTTTTTTACCTTCATTTGGATTCGGAACAATATTAAATTCTAAATCTATATCACCCTGATAATTGCCAATACCTTTTATTTTTATTTTACCTATACCAATATTTTTATTATTAAAATATTCAATTTCATAATCCTTATTTAAAATAAGACCTAAGCCATTTAAAGAGATGTTTACATTTGGTTTAATTTCATTTCCAGTATATACATAATCTTTTTCTTGCAAATCAATAGTGGCATTTTTAATACTATTTTCTTTTACAGTAACAACACATTTTGCCTCTTTACCATCAATACTTGCAGTTATAATTGCAGTACCTGCATTTATACCTTTGATTACTCCATCATAAACTGTCACAACATTAGAATTGCTACTTGCCCAACTAATATTTTTAGCAACAGTCGTATTTGAAGGATTATAAATAACCGCTAAGTTTCCTTCTTCATTTATTTTTAAAGATATGCTATTCTTATTTAAAGTAATACTTTCAAGTGGAATATAAATATCTTTATTAGAAATTATTTCATAAGAAAACATATTTGTTGCACCCTCATAACTTATTGTTGCATTATATCTTCCCTCTTGTTCCGAACTAAATCCATCTAATACATAATTACTTATCTCTCTTACTTCATTAGTGTAATTAGCAAACACTTTAAGACCTTTTGTATTTAATGTCTCACCAATTTTATAAGTAAGTTTAGTAGGGGGTATAATAGTTAAAGATAGTAGTTTATTAACAGTTTCTTTCTTTTTTACAACAATACTATTATCTGTTTGACGCTGTAATGCAACATAAAGAGTATTACCTATAGCCGCAAGCGTTGAATTACCTACTATTGATGCACCATCAACATCCATTCCTTCTTTTACAAATTCATTTGTTTTTTCATCAATTCTATATAGTTTTGTATTACCACTTTCATCTAAAGAGGAAGCAATAACATAAATATTACCTTGCGATGAAACTAAATTTGGAAATCCATAGTCAAGATTCGAATTAATAACATCAAAACTATTACCATCATAAACATATAATTTTAAATTTTCATTCGAATTTGTTCCTAATGAAAAATATATTTTGTTATTTAGAGCTATGACACTATATGTATTAGCAGACATCGTATTTTCTATTTTCAAGAAATTATTTTTATCTATATATTTAAATAATAATATTTTATTGCCATTAGAATTCCTAACAGTTAAATAAATTTGATTATTTATAGATATTATTTTTGGTTGACCAGGAAAACCTAAACTACTATTAAACGAAGAAGAACCAGTATAATATGTTCCTAAATCATCTACGCCACTATCTGTTACTTTTAATAATGAAGTTTTTAAACCACTTTCGTCAACTTTAACTAAATAAAGCATATCATCAACTACACTAGCACTAAATTCACCATTAGTATCTATAATATTATTAATCATATCCCATCCGTTAGAAGTATACTTATTTACTTTAATAAATCCCCATCCAGAATATATTAAATAAAGATTGTTATTTTTTTTAATAAGTTTTATATTTATAGCATCATCGGTTAAAGCCATTTCATTCACATAATTCCAACTGTTTCCATCATACACACTAGTAGATATTTTTTTATTTGCAATACTTACCATATAAAGATTGTTATTATAATCAATAATATCAAATGTTTTACTAGCAGTATTACCTGTATTATCTATATAATTTGTAGAGTTCCATAAGTCCATACTTTCCCTATCAGGAATAGTTACATCAAAGGTCATTGAATCACCAGAACTACTTGATATATTACTGATTACAATACCTGAATTAGTACCATCTGAAAAAGTTAAAGCATTATTTGTATCATCTATATTACTGTTTCCTATGGTAGTTCTACCACTTTCTAATGATAGATATGCATTTATAATATTTTCTGTTTCATTTGTTTTATCGTTTGGTCTAAAAACATATACACCTGTACTTCCAAAGTTATTATTTAATCCTGTTACAGTTGTATTAATACGGTAAACAATAATTCCAGAGCCACCAATTCCTCTATCAAGCGTATCGTTGTCACCAATTACAGAAACAGGCTTTTTCCTAAACTCCACAACAAATAATTCATAATCATTTAGTGGCGATTTTATTATATATGCTTGATTTCCATTTGCATTACTTTGCTCATTTAATGTATAAGTTCCATTTTTCATTATTGTATCAATATCTATCCAATTAGTAAATTTATATCTAAGGTATGCAAGTGGATATGGCATATAAGAATTAGCTGATGCCATAATATCCCAAGTGAAAACAGGTAAATCGCTATCACTACCACTTCGATATAAATCAGGATATCCTAGGGAATGTAAGAATTCATGAACAATAACACCCGATTCACTAGAAAAATTAGTACCTATAATTGAATAAGTGTTAAGCATATTATATGTACCTATCATTTTAGATGACCATACATCATTTTCAAAAAAATCGCTTTTATGACTTACAAAAGTTGAACCAGATGGCACATCAGAACTTCCACCTTTTAAAATAATTGTTAAATTATCAATATATCCATCATTATCATAATCAATGATTTGATTTTTTATATCCGGAATGTTATCTATAACACTATCTATTATACATCCATCAATATTACTTACATATGCATCATTTTTATTACAGTGTATTTCCAATGGCTCAATATTTTTCCCATTATACTGAGGAAAAATATTCTTAATATTAAATTTACCATAAGAAATAGTTTTTAAATAATTAGTTACACTTCTTCCATTAGTTCCATTATATAGATTTATTAATTTCTTACTATTATCTATTAAATATTGTCTATCAATTGTAGATTCATTACCACTAAAATAGCCAAAAATAACAACATTAGCAAAATTTTCTGAATCTTTATTAGATACTTTGGCTTCTATATTATAAGAACTAAGAACTAATAAAATAACAACCCATACCAAATATTTTAACTTCTTCATAACAACACCCTTACTTTATATTTTTATTATATCATAAGTCATAATAAAAATATATCATTTTAGATAAACATATGCTGATTATCTAACACTTTACTATGAGAAAAAAGGTTAATATCATTTTCTTTTAATTTTAACATATATTTAAAATTTCTTAATATCTCATTTTTCAATGATACGCCTATTCCTATATTTTTAACTTTATAAATTTCATTTTCATATTCATAAGATATAACAAAGGCATTTTCTAGTACTATAGCATATTTATTATTCATGATATTTCTTATTAAAATAGTATTACAAAATCCATATTTTTTAATTTTATCATCTATTATCTTATTATATTTTTGTATATCTTTGCAAACCGGTATCAACCAATAGTTACTATCATCTTTGACAAAAAAATATAAGTCTTCTTGTTTTTTAAATTGATACAAACATCCAACATCCATTTTCATAACAACATCCTCCTCGTATAATAATCTTTACTTGCAAATTCATTTTATCATACATATGTTCGTATGTCAATATAAAAAAAGATACTCTCAGGATAAACGCATGAAATTTTAAATCATGCGTTTTTTCGTGTATAATAAAGTAA
>URIY01000050.1 GCA_900547995.1 uncultured Mycoplasmatota bacterium | reverse complement strand
AAAATAGACGCATATCTGCCTATTTA
The DNA here is from genome assembly GCA_900547995.1 of uncultured Mycoplasmatota bacterium. Classification (GTDB taxonomy): domain Bacteria; phylum Bacillota_I; class Bacilli_A; order RF39; family UBA660; genus UMGS1045. Next base: position 9,495 of record URIY01000050.1, on the reverse strand, counting down.
TTGCGAAAAAATTTTACTCTTTTTATCTGCTAATCTATGTCTTTATTGTTACTTTTAAATTTTAATGCTATAATCTTTATAGTAGGTGTTGTTATGAAGAAGAAAAAAAGAAAAATGTCTATTGTTATTTTGACAATTTTAAGTATGTTTGGAATTGGTGGATATTATTCAAAGGATATTATAAGATTTGTTAATGATAATATTACAAATACTATTTCTTTTAATAATTCCATAAAATTTAAACATTCCTATAATATAGATAATTTACCAAAATACTCAGGTGAAGATTATATTGTCATAAATAATAATGAACCTCTTTTTGATGAAAAGTATATAAATACTAAATCATTTGAAAAATATAGTGACCTTGATGGTCTGGGCCGTACTGGTTTAGCACTTGCTAACATAGGTAAGGATTTAATGCCAACTGAAGAACGAGGTAGTATCGGAATGATTAAACCATCAGGATGGCATACAGTAAAATATAATAATATTGATGGTAAATATTTGTATAATAGATGCCATTTAATTGGATATCAGTTAACTGGTGAGAATGCAAATGAAAAGAATTTAATAACTTGTACAAGACATATGAATACGATTAGTATGCTAAAGTTTGAAAATATGGTTAGTTCTTATATAAAGGAAACTAATAATCATGTTTTATATAGAGTTACACCTATATATGATGGAGATAATTTACTTGCAAGTGGGGTACAAATGGAAGCTTTATCAATAGAAGATAATGGGGGAGGTATAAAATTTAATATTTTTGTATATAATATACAAGATGGAATAGAAATTGATTATCGAACAGGAGAAAGTAAGTTAATTAAAAATAGTTAACTTACTTTTATAAATTAAATTGGCACTCATACTTGACAAGTGCTAAAAAATGTGGTATAACATAATTGTTGGCAGGAAGCTGACAAGGAGGCAACATGAAAAAGAAAGAATTTAAATCAGAGTCAAAAAGGTTATTAGATTTAATGATTAATTCTATTTATACAAACAAGGATATATTCTTAAGAGAATTAATATCAAATGCATCTGATGCACTAGATAAGTTACATTACAGATCTTTAACAGATGATAAAATAAAAATAAATAAAGATAATTTGGAAATTTCTTTATCAATCGATGAAAAAAATAGAACGATAACTATTAGTGATAATGGTTGTGGTATGACGGATGTAGAACTTGAAAATAATTTAGGTACAATTGCTAAAAGTGGTTCTTTATCATTTAAAGAAATGTTAGAGAAGAAAGATGATGTTAACATCATTGGACAATTTGGTGTCGGTTTTTATTCAGCCTTTATGGTTAGTAAAAAAATTGAGGTATTATCCAAATCAGTAGATAGTGATAAGGCTTATTTATGGGTATCAAGTGGACTTGATGGCTATGAAATAAAAGAATCTAATAAGGAGACTGTTGGTACAACAATAACTCTTTATATTAAAGATGATACTGATGATGATAATTATAGTGAATACTTAACAGAATATAAGATAAAAAGCTTAGTAAAGAAATATTCTGATTATATAAGATATCCAATTAAAATGGAAGTAACTGTTAAATCTCATGAAAAGGATAAAGAAGATACTAAAGAAATTCAGACACTAAATAGTATGATTCCATTATGGGATAAAAATAAAAAAGATGTAAGCGAAGATGATTATAATAATTTTTATACTAATGAGTATTATGATTATGAAAAACCATTAAAAGTTATTCATTCATCAGTAGAAGGATTATGTAGTTATAAAAGCTTACTATTTATACCATCTCATGCTCCATTTGATTTTTATACAAAAGAATATGAAAAGGGATTAAGCTTGTATTCAAATGGTGTTCTAATCATGGATAAATGTGCTGATTTATTACCTGATTATTTTAGTTTTGTAAAAGGTATTGTTGATACAGATGATATATCTCTTAATATTTCAAGAGAGATGCTTCAAAAGACAAAACAAGTTCAAACAATTGCTAAAGGTATTGAATCTAAAATTAAAAAAGAATTAGAAGATATGCTTGAAAATGATAGGGAATTATATACTAAATTTTTTAAGAACTTTGGTATACAATTAAAATTCGGTGTTTATAATAATTATGGTATGGATAAAGAAAAGTTACAAGATTTACTTTTATTTAGTTCATCAAAGAGTAAAGATTTAATAACTTTAAAAGAATATATTTCAAATATGAAAGATAACCAAACTGATATATATTATGCATCTGGCGAAACTTATGATAAAATTGATAATTTACCACAAGTAGAACAAGTTAAAGAAAAAGATTATGAAATCCTTTATTTAACTGATTATGTAGATGAATTTGTAATTAATGCGTTAATGCAATATGACGGTAAGAATTTTGTAAATGTAAGTAATGAAAAATTAGATTTAGATGATGATAATAAAAAAGAAGAAATTAAAAAATTAAATGAATCTAATAAAGATTTACTAGAAAGCATGAAAAAAGAATTAAATATTGCTGATGTTAAGTTTACAAATAAATTAAAGAAACATCCTGTTTGTTTAACAACAAAAGGTGATATATCAGTTGAAATGGAAAAGGTTATAAATGCAATGCCAACAGATGAAAAAATAAAGGCAGAGGTAGTTCTAGAGATTAATGAAAAACATCCTATATCTAAGAAGTTACAAGATTTGTATAAAAATGATAAAGATGCTTTTCAAAAATATACAAAGATTTTGTATTCAGAAGCAAGATTAATTGAAGGATTACCAATAGAAAATCCAACCGAAATAAGTAATTTAATTTGCGAGGTAATATCTAAATAATGAAGAAAGAGGGAATGTTTATGTTACCAAGTAGAATATTTTTTGATGATATGTTAGATGATTTTAAAATGGATGAAAGAATGAAATGTGATATATATGAAAAGGATAATGTATATTATGTTGAGGCTGATATTCCAGGATATGATAAAAATGATATAAAAATTGAGTTTAATAAAGGAAGTTTAAATATCATTGCTGAGGTTAAGAAAGAGACAACAGAACATGATAAAAAATATCTTCGCCGTGAAAGAAAATACTATGGAAAAGTAGAACGTTCATTCTATTTAGGAGAAGTTGATGAAGATGCTATTGAAGCAACATTCAATAATGGTATCTTGAAAATATCAATTCCTAAAAAACAAGAAGAAGAAACAAAAAAAATTATTGATATTAAATAATTATGGCATCCAAGTTGGATGCTTTTAGTGTATACAAATATGCTTTTCTATGATATCATTGTTTATGAGGTATAACCAAATTTTGCTAGATAAATAGAAAGAGTAAATAAATGGAAGAGTATAGTATAGATAAAATAATTAATGATATCGATTTTGAAGGAAATATGCTAAAAAGAGAAGGAAATTTATTATTATCAAATAATGAAATAAATGTACTAGAAAGATATGATATCAACTATAAAAAATGTATGAGTATGAATGAATTAATATATTTAATAGAAGACTATTTAGATAATAGTTATGATGATGCCTTAGAGGACTTAGAGGATGTTTCCGCAAGCATTGCAGAACGAAATTATTATATGAATACTAATAAATAATATTTTACAAAATAAAAAGGAAATCAAATGATAAATCTTGTATATATATTTAGGTGATAATATGCAAGATTTTTTTCTATAATAAAATGTAATGATTATATTAATTTAAAAAGAAAAAGTGAATTAAAAGATAAATATTATAGTTTATATAAAAAATATAAAAGTATTAAATATTTATTTAATTTTAAAATAAAAAAGTTTAAAAAATATTATAAAAATTTAGATAAATATATAGATATTCACAATAATGATGTTATTGATAAATTATTAAAAGATACTAATAATTTACTTAGTAATGTTAATGGATATTCTTTAGATTATAATCAACGATTATCTATTTTATCTGATGAAGATGCATCACTTATTGTGGCTGGTGCTGGATCAGGCAAAACACTTACGATGATTGGAAAAATTAGATATTTGATAGAATATAAGCATATTAATTCAAAGGAAATACTATGTATATCATTTACTAATTTTACAACTATTTCTTTAAAAAAGGCTTTAGTTAAACAATATAATTATGATATTGATGTTTTAACTTTTCATAAACTTGGGTTAAAAATTTTTAAAAGTAGTATGGTTAAAATTAATATATGTGATACTCATCTTCTTAGTAATTTAATTAAAGACTATTTTAAAAATGAATTAGTTAAAAATAAAGAACTATTTTATGATTTTATTACTTATTTTGTTATAAATAATAATGTTAAGATTGATAATAGATATAACATACAAAATATATATGACATAATTGTGTCTAATTATTTATATATGTTTAATGTTAGATATGAATATAGATGTTTAGGAATTTATCAAAATAATTATGTATATGCCTTTTATTTATTGGATTATGCTGTTTTTATAAAAACACATATTTATATAGATAGTAATAATTTAGAAGTTTTTGATTTATTTAGTTATTTGGATAATATTAAAAAATATTTTAATTGTAAAGTTTACGAAATACATCCTATTAATTTTACAGATGGTAGTGTCTTTTGTTTATTAAAAGATATATTTAGAGAACTTAATATTAAAATAAATAATAATAGTTATGATAAAATATATGAAATAATTAGTAGTGAAGGTAATATATTCTTAAATTTATCAAAAATAATAGAATCTTTTATAAATATTTTTAAAGCAAACAATTATCTATTTAATAAATTTGATGATATAGAACAACAAATTAAAAAGTTAAAAAATAAAATATTAAGAAATCGTGAAATAATACTTTTAATAATTATTAAAAAAATATATATTAACTACCAAATATATTTAGAAAAAAATAATTTAATTGATTTTCATGATATGATAAATAAAGCAATAAAGTTAGTATATGAAAATAAAGTTAATTTTAAATATAAATATATTATTATAGATGAATATCAAGATACATCATATAGTAGGTATAGTTTAATAAAAGCCATAAAAGATAAAACTAATGCATCAATACTGGCTGTAGGTGATGATTTTCAATCAATATATCGTTTTAATGGTTGCAACTTAGATATGTTTACCAATTTTAAAAAATATTTTTTATATTCTAAATTATTTTATATTAATAATACATACCGAAATAGCCAAGAAATAATTAAAGTATCAGGTGATTTTATTATGAAGAATAAGTTGCAAATTAAAAAGCAATTAAATTCTAATAAAAGTTTAAATAAACCGATTAAGATATATCGATATAAAAATATAAAAGAAATTGATAATTTATTTTCTTATATAAAAGAAATAAATATTTTAATTCTTGGTCGCAATAATAAAGATATAGATATTTTAAGTAATAATTTTATTAAATTAGAAGATAAAATAGTTTATACTAAAGATAAGCGTAAAAATATTCAATTTATGTCGGTACATAAATCAAAAGGGTTAGAGGAAGAAGCAACTGTAATATTAAATTTAGAAGATAAATTACTTGGATTTCCTAATAAATTAGAAAATGATTTATTGATTAATTTATTACTTCTTTATGAAAACAATTATTTATATGATGAAGAGAGAAGATTATTTTATGTTGCTTTAACTAGAACAAAAGGCAATGTATATTTATTTGTTCCTGTTAAAAATCCATCAATTTTTGTTGAAGAAATAATAAAAGATAATTATAATTTAATTGAATTATTAAATTGAAATCTTTACTTTGGTTAGTTAAATTGATAAAATGAATAATAGAATTTATAACTTGAAGGAGTAATATATGGAAAATGAACGAAAAGTAGTATTAATTACTGGTGGAAGTCGTGGACTTGGTGCGAAGTGTGCAACAGAATTTGCCAAGAGAAATTATGATGTTGTTATCAATTATAAAGAAAATGAAATGTGTGCTTTAGCATTAAAGGAAATGTTAGAAAAGGAATATAATATAAATGTTCTTTGTATAAAAAGTGATATATCAAATGAAGAAGATGTAAAATTAATGATAAAAGAAATAATAAAATATTTTCATCATATTGATGTTCTTGTTAATAATGCTGGAATATCTATGGATAATAATTTTACTATGAAAGATAGTGAAGAATTTAAAGAAGTGTTAAATACTAATTTAGTTGGAACTTTTTTAGTAAGTAAATATGTGGCGAAAGAAATGCTAGATGGTAAAAAGGGAACAATTATTAATATTTCTAGTAATAATGCAATAGGGGCTAATTATGAGGAAAGTATGGATTATGATGCTTCCAAAGCGGGTATTATTTCCCTTACTCATAATTTTGCTCTTGCCCTAAAACCATATGTTAGAGTAAACTGTGTTTGTCCTGGTTGGATGGATACAGATATGAATAAGGATATAGATGAAACGTTTAGAAAAGCAGAGGAAAGCAAAATATATTTAGGGAGGTTTGCTGATCCTGCTGAGGTTGCTAAGGTCGTTTATTTTCTAGCAAGTAGTGATGCAAGTTATATAAATAATAGTATTATTAAAGTTGATGGAGGTACAAATGGATAATGAATTTGGAGTATCTAATTATATATTAGATTTAAGTGAAAAAGTTCAAAAAGAAATAGAACCAGTATTTAAAAAAATAGATGAAATTTGTTCATATAATAGTTTAAAAGTATTAGAGGCTTTTCAAAAAAATAGATTGTGTGAGGCTCATTTTAATAGTACTACAGGATATGGATATGGTGATATTGGTAGAGAGGCTATTGAAAAAATTTATAGTGATATAATGGGCGCAGAAGATAGTTTAGTACGTAGTCAGTTTATTTCAGGTAGTCATGCTCTAACGGTTACTTTATTTGCTCTTTTAAGACCTGGGGATACTCTTCTTAGTATAAGTGGTAAACCATATGATACTTTAGAAGAGGTTATTGGTATTAAAGAAAATGCTAGTTCGCTAAAAAGTTTTAATGTTAATTATGAACAAATAGATTTAATTAATGATGATTTTAATTATGAGGAAATTGAGCAAACTTTAAAGACCAAAAAAATTAAAGTGATTGAAATACAAAGATCTAAAGGGTATTCAACTAGAAAAAGTATTACGATAGAAAAATTAGAAAAAGTAATTAGGTTTATTAAAAATATTGATAAAGATGTTATTATTATGATTGATAATTGTTACTGCGAATTTGTTGAAAAGAAAACACCATTAATGGTTGGTGCTGATATTATCGTTGGATCACTTATTAAGAATTTAGGTGGCGGTATTGCACCAAATGGTGCTTATATTTGTGGTCGTAAAGATTTAATCGATTTATGTGGCGAGAGGCTTACTTTACCTGGAGAGGGACGTGAAGTTGGACCAACACTTGGTATTAATAAATCAATATTACAAGGTTTATTTTTTGCTCCATCTGTTGTTGCAAGCAGTTTAAAAACAGCCGTCTTTGCAAGTCTGCTTCTTGAAAAAATGGGATATAAAGTTGAACCTAAATATAATGATTTAAGAGCTGATATTGTTCAAAATATTGAATTTGGCAATGCTGATGATTTAATAAAATTTTGTCAAGGTATTCAGCAAGGATCACCAGTAGATTCATTTGCCATACCAGAACCATGGGATATGCCAGGTTATGTAGATAAAGTTATTATGGCAGCAGGTGCCTTTACACAGGGATCATCAATAGAACTATCTTGTGATGGGCCAATAAGAAGCCCATATATTGCTTATTTGCAAGGGGGACTAACCTTTGATTATGGTAAACTTGGTGTTATGAAAGCTGCATCTAATCTTGTAAAGGAATAAGATTTATATCTTTTCTTTTTTTCTTAAAAATGATATGATTTTACAAAAGGAACTGATATATATGGAATATGAGGTAAGTGAAAATATTTTATTACTTGAATTTTTATATAAAAACATACAAGGAAAATCAAAAAATAATATCAAAACATTATTAAAAAATGGAATATATGTTAATAATATAAAAACAACAAGATATGATTATAGATTAAAAAAAGGTGACGTTGTTAAAATAAATAGTATTCAAAGAATAGATGAATATAATAAGTTAGAAATTATATATGAAGATAATGAACTTCTAGTTGTAAATAAACCCTATAATTTACTTACAGTGGCAACCAATAAAGAAAAAGAAAAAACTTTATATCATTATGCACTTGAATATTTAAAAAGAAAAAAAGAAAAAGTATTTATTGTTCATCGATTAGATAGGGAAACATCAGGTATTGTTGTATTTGCTAAAAATGAAAAAATAAAAAATTTATTTCAAGATAATTGGAATGAACTAGCTATAAAGAGAGAATATATTACTATTGTAAATGGAAATATAAATCCGGATAAAATGGTATTAAAAGATTATTTAAATGAAAATAAAAATCATTTAGTATATGTAACAGATAAGTATCATGGTAAAGAGGCTGTAACAGAGTATGAAAAATTAAAAAGTAATGATAAATATTCATTATTAAATATATTAATTAAAACAGGTAGAAAAAATCAAATTAGAGTGCAGTTATCTAATTATGGTTATAGTATACTTGGGGATAAGAAATATGGTAAATCTAATGAAAAAAGACTTTATTTACATGCTTTACTATTAAAAATTAAACATCCTATAACAGGAAAAATATATGAATTTAAAAGTAATATACCAAATGAATTTAAAAGAATAATAAAATAGGAGGAGAATATGGAATACAGGGTATTTTTGTATAGAATATCAATTAGTTTTTTATTAAGTTTACTTGTTGGACTTGAAAGACAAGTAAGAGGACGTGCTATTGGACTTAGAACGAGTGTGTTAGTTAGTATTGGAACCTTTATGTTTGTAAGTTTTTCAGTACAAATGATGGCATATGATGTTACACGTATAGCATCACAAGTAGTATCAGGTATAGGTTTTTTAGGCGCTGGTGTAATTATTAAAGATGGTACTAATATAAAAGGATTAAATACAGCAGCAACACTTTGGTGCAATGCTGCCATAGGGGTTCTTTGTGCTGGTGGATTAATTGTTGAAGCAACTATTGGTACATGTTTTATTTTATTTAGTAACATTGTACTTAGATATTTTACACGTAAAGTGCATTTAACTAAACGTGTTAAAATATATGATGATTTCGTTTTAAAAGTTACATGTGAAGGAGAAATTTCTGATGTTATTCGTAAACAAATTATGGATATTTTTGATAAAGATTATGCAACATTAACTAGTATTGAAACAAAAGAGTTAGAGCTAGGTCAAGTAAAAATAACATCTGAATGTAAGGTTATTACTAATAAAAGAAGTATTATTGAAAACCTTATGAATGATATTTCTGAAAATAAGGAAGTGATTTCTGCTTCTCTTAAAAAAGTTGATCAAGAAAAGATTACATCTCTTGATGATGATGAATTATAAAAAATATCAAAGTAGTGATATTTTTTTTTAAATACTTACAGTAAAAAAGAGTAAAACTAATAAATAAAATATAAATAGGTAATATTTAGC
>URIY01000049.1 GCA_900547995.1 uncultured Mycoplasmatota bacterium | reverse complement strand
ATGGGAATGTATCTTCGCATTTCTTTCACCTCCACTTATATCTTTCGATACAAGTAAGTTAAATTCCTTTAAAAAAATTACAATTTTACATTTTTTATAAATTTTTCACATAAAATAATATAAATATATTAATTGAAACATTTATATTTATCATAAAACACTTTTTAAACACAATTGTATCATACTAATTCATAATGTTTTGCAACTATTCTCTTATCACTACAGTATTCAATAACATACTTATTTTCCCTTTTACAAATTATTATACCTACTGTTTTATTATCTTCTATACTCTTAACATTTTTATCGATATAATTCATATAATTTTGAATTTGCCCAGTATGACTAAAATTTAATTCGGTTACTTTTAATTCAATTACTACATAACATTTATATTTAATATTATATAAAAGTAAATCAATATAGTTATATCTATCTCCCATTTTTATTTTATATTCATTATCTATAAAGCTAAAACCAATACCTAGTTCTTTTAAAAATGTAGGTATATCTTCTAATATTAATTTTTGCAACATTTTTTCAGATATATTTTCATATTTATAATTATTTTTAATTAATATTGGATTCTTTACAAAATCAACAATATTATATTCCTTTTGACAAATTAATTTGTACTTAGTTTTGTTATCTAATCTTTCATATTCCTTAGATTTAATCTTATTTCTTAAACCTCTAACGTCAGTATTATTATTTTCACACTGAATAACATAATAAACTATTTCATTTATATCAGTTATTGATAACATTTCATACCAATGACTCCAAGTTAATTTTCCCGACAGTGTCGGGACTTTTTGAATAATAGAATAAAATTGTTTTATTTTATATAAAAGTGATACAGTATATTTCTTCCCAAACCTAATTGTTAATCTACTTGAATATTCCTTGATAATACTTTTTCCATATTTAATATCAATTCTATTAAGAAGTTCCCCTACCTCAAGATATGTTTGCATTTTTTCTTTTATCTTAGAGTAATCTTTTATATTTTGATAAATTTTATGATTCAGTAGTTTATTTTCTATTTGATTATAAGTTATATTTATTTCTTTATTCATATTCTAACCCTCTTTATAAATTAAAAATTCTAATTAAATATGCACATTTATCTTTATTGTTTGAGTATTCAAATACTTTTTTTAATATTTTGCCATAAGTTATGGGAATGTATCTTCGCATTTCTTTCACCTCCACTTATATCTTTCAATAAATGTTAGTGAAATTCCTTTTAAGTATCAAAAAAATATGTAGATTTTGATTATTTCTACATACTTTTATGAAAACTAATATACTTTTTCTTTATTCATTATTATCTTTATTTTCTACTTTTACTAATACCTCTCTAGGTTTTGAGCCATTATTAGGACCAACTATGCCGCGTTCTTCAAGAATATCAATGGCTCTTGCGGCCCTATTATAGCCAAGCCTAAATCTTCTTTGTAGTAAAGAAGCACTAGCTTTACCTTGTGTAACAACAAATTCCACAATATCATTATAAAGAGGCTCATCATAATCATCATTTGTGCCTGAATCAACCATAGTTGTTGCGCCCATCTCTTCCTCATCCATTGTAAGCGTTTCATCATATCTTGCTTTTTGTTGCGAAATCGTGTGATTTACGACCGCATTAATTTCTTCCTCTGAAATAAATGTACCTTGTACACGTTGTGGCGTATTTTCACCCATTGGTAAAAATAACATATCACCTTTACCAAGTAATTTTTCAGCACCACTCATATCTAGAATTGTTCGAGAATCAATTTGTGATGAAACCGCAAATGATATTCTAGAAGGAATATTGGCTTTTACTACACCTGTAATAACATCAGTTGATGGTCTTTGTGTTGCAACAATTAAATGTATTCCTGCTGCACGTGCCATTTGGGTAATACGCATAATAGAGTCTTCTACCTCTTTTGCTGCAACAAGCATCAAATCTGCAAGTTCATCAATAATAACAACAATAAAAGGCATTCTTTTTAGTTTTTCCCCATCAGGTAAACTTTCATTTTTACGATCAATCATATTGTTGTATCCCTCAATATTTTTTACACCATTATTACTAAATACATCATACCTATTTTCCATTTCAACAACAATTTTTTTAAGAGCAATATTAGCCTTTTTAGGATCAGTTACAACTGGTGCTAGTAAATGAGGAACACCATTGTACATAGAAAGTTCAACCTTTTTAGGATCAACTAAAACAAGTTTTACCTCATCCGGTTTTGTACGCATTAAAATAGAAATAATAATACTATTTATACATACTGACTTACCAGAACCAGTAGATCCAGCTACTAAAAGGTGTGGTGTCTTATTTATTTCACAAAAGACAGGGCTACCCATGATACTCTTACCAAGAGTAACAAGAAGTTTGCTTTTTTCTTTTTCTTTTGGTATTTTTTCCATTATTTCTCTTACTGTAACCATAGATATTGTTTTATTTGGAATTTCTACACCTATCGTTTTTTTACCTGGAATTGGTGCTTGAATTCTTACATCTTTAGCACCCAAAGCAAGTGCAATTTCCCTATTTATACTAAGAATTTTACTAACCTTTGTTCCTGCTTTTACTTCCATTTCAAATTGTGTTACTGATGGTCCAACATTAGCAGCAACAACGTGTGCTTCAATATTAAAATCATGAAAGACTTGTTCTAGTATTGGCACATTTGTTTTTATACTTTCTGTATTTTCCTTATTATTATTTTTTTGACCTTTAGCTAGTAACGTAATTGGTGGATAAATATAACCTATATTATCCATAGCGTCAGCAAGAACATTTGGATTAAGTACTTGTTTATCTGTATTTATAGGTACTTTTTCTTCTTGTTTAATTTCTTCTGCTTCTTTCTCTTTATCATCACCAACATGAATTAACTCATCAACACTAGAAACAACAATTTTATTATCATTATTATCTGCCTTATTTTTAACTTCTTCTTTACTATGTTCTTTCTTATTTTTAGATTCATTTTTGATTTCTTCATGAACTTTCTTTAAACCTGTCTTAGCCTTAGATGATGTCTTTTTTAAGAAATCAATAATTGATAAGCCTGTAAACATAATAATACCACATACAAATAACGCAACATTAATTATCAAAGTACCATTTAAATCAACTAATTTTAAAAACATTAATGAAAAACCAGCACCAATAATTCCTCCACCCTCGGCATCAGCAACTACTTTAGTAGCTGCTAGAAAATTATTTACCGTTTGATTTATAATCTCCATATCTTTTAAATCAGTATCTTTAATATAACTTGTATGAGAAAACATTAAAATTGCAATTATAATTATATATAATCCTATTAATTTTGATGTATAAAATTTAACCTTTTTACGGGTCCACATCATATATCCACCAACAAGTAGCATTCCAATTAAAAAAATAGCATACCACGTTCCACATAAAAAAATAGAAAAGGCTTTAATCATTCTTCCTACAATGCCATATCCTCCAAAACCAATAATAGCAAGTAACACTAGTAGTAATCCTACTAATACAATCTGCATATCACTGCCTTGTTTTTTTTCTTCTTTTCTTTTCTTCTTTTTTGCCATACTTAAATCCTCCAACTATTATAAGTATAACATTTTTTTAAAAGAAAAAGAATAAAATCAATTATTCTTTACATTTTTTCTACTAAAATAATATAATATGGAACAAAGAGTTGATGAGAAAAAAGCACACAACATATCTTGCATTGTATCACTTACACCTGTTTTTAATACTTTTTGAACATCACCATGTAATAATAAATCAGATGTATATTCAAAAAATTCCCAAAAAGCTGCAACAAAAACAGAAAAAATAATCATAAAAAGAAAAGTAAACTTTTTGTTTTTTATTTTATATTTATCTAATAAATCAAGTGCAATAAAACTTGTTAGTATACCAGATATAAAATGTGTTATTTTATCGTAATAATAAAATTTTCCATAAAAACCTATTACACTTCCTAAAAATTGAGCACCAAATATAAATAAAACATAACTAAACTCTAATTTTTCATCTAAGTCAAACTTAAATAAAATCTTTAGAATACTTGGTACAAAATAAACAGGATATAAAGATATAATAACTAAGTATTTAGATAGTGTTAAATTACCGTTATGATTTATTATATAAAACACAGTAAGTATTCCTGACATTATTATAAGTAAATTTCTAATTTTTTTCATATTTCACTTCTTTCCTATATCAAGCATGTTTTTTAGATAACTTTAATAAAAATCTATCAAAAAATAAAAACATATAACCTAATATTATTATAGCACAAATCATTAAAAATACATTAAATATAACTTGATAAATACCAAACATATCAATATCAATAAAAAAATATGGATATTTACTTGATGTATAAGTAAAGGGACTTGCAAAAAAAGCTCTTATACATATAAAAACCCAATATATAAATGGAAAAATTACCCATTTTAAAGGATCTATTTTTTTAAATATACCTTTTTCATCAAATAATATGTAATCAAATATTACTAAAAGTGGTTCTATAACATGAACAATATAATTAGGTAAACTATTTAATTCCATTACTCCATCCATATCTGTCATAAATGGTCTTAAAATAAAGTTAAAAACAAGCATAGTAATCATAATAGCCATTGTTATTGTTCCCTTTAAAGTATTATTATAAACAACCTTTTTATTAAAATTAACAAGCATTTTTATAATATAGATAATAAAATATATTATACACACTAAATTACTAATATTTGTATAATAACTAAAGTGTTCTAATAAACCAACTTTCTCTGTAAAAAAACAACTTTTATATAATCCATATATTCCTACTATAACAATTATTATTTTATAAAATAATGATACATACTTATTTTTAATATACATATATTTATCACCAACAAAATATATGTTTAAATTTCTATAAATATGAAAAAAAGTGCTATGCACTTTTTATTAATAATTTTCTGCTTTTATTTCAAAGTAAGATTTTGGATGAGCACAAATTGGACATACATCTGGAGCTTCTTTACCAATTACAATATGTCCACAATTACGACATTTCCAAATCTTATCTCCATCTTTACTAAATACTAATTCTTCTTTAACATTAGAAAGTAATTTACGATATCTTTCTTCATGTTCTTTTTCTATTTTAGCAACACCTTCAAATAAATAGGCAATATGATCAAATCCTTCTTCTCTTGCTGTTTTAGCGAATTCTTCGTACATATCTGTCCATTCATAGTTTTCACCTTCGGCTGCTGCCAAAAGATTTTCTTCTGTTGATGGTATTTCACCACCATTTAATAATTTAAACCATATTTTAGCATGCTCTTTTTCATTTTCTGCAGTTTCTAAAAAGATTGATGCTATTTGTTCATACCCATCTTTCTTAGCCTTACTTGCAAAGTAAGTATATTTATTTCTAGCTTGACTTTCTCCTGCAAAAGCAGCCATTAAATTTGCTTCTGTTTTACTTCCTTTTAACTCCATAATATTCTCCTTCTATAAATAATCATTAACATGATTATAAATAAAGTATAACATTTTTAAATCTAAAAATTCAATATATTTTTTATCATTTATTCACTTATCCATAAACAATATATAGTTTCACTTAAAGTTATATCTTCAGGTGTAAAGATTTTATTCATTAAAGGTATCGATGCCTCTTTTAAATACATTGCACTATTATCTAAACATGTTAGTGATAAAAAATCAACATCTAATGGTTTAAAACTTACCTTTATACAATCTTTTAATATTTTATTTGATGCTAGTGCAATTATATTAGCTTTTTCCTTCGCATCATTATATGCTTTGCTTATAAGTTCCTTTTTAACTTTTTCTTCATCTTTAAGAGAAAATTCTATTTTATAATATGGAGGATTACTTAATTTTGATATATCTTTCATCATATTAGTTAATTTGTCTAATTCATAATCAAATTTAAGTATAACAGTTTGATTATAACTATATCCATCAAAATCATAACTTCTAGTTTCTTCATTATATTTTTGCTCTTCCTTTATAATAAAACTTTTTGTCTTTATATCTTCTTCTGAAAAGCCATATTTATATAATATATTATTAACAAAATCTAATACTGACTTTGTACCATTTTCAAGTACTTCATCATATAAATTATCTTTAAAAATAAAATTTAAAGTTAAAACTATTTGATCTGGTTTATAACTTTCTTCGCATATACCAGTTGTTATGATCTCCATATATTATCATCCTTTCAAAAAATTATTTATTCTTTACATATGTTTTTGGTTTAGTATTAAATTTATTTACCCTATTTATTAATTCTATATCTATATCATCAATTAATTTCAATTTTATAGAGTTTTTAACTTTTGAATAATATTCTATAACAGAAATTTGGTTCTTATTTAATTCTTTCAACTTATATAATTGACTTAATTTTTCTAATATTTCCCTTTTTGCCCCTATCTCACTTAAAGAAATAGAATTATATTTTTCTTCTAAAATATTAATCATTTTATCGATGCTTATTTGTTCTTTTTCAAAATTTGGATTTAATATTTCATCAAGTGCTTCTTCATCATTATTTAATAATCTATCTATTAATTCTATTAAATAAGGATATTTATACTCATCATAAACTACGTGATATAAAGTTTCTCTCGATGCATAAAAATCATTTGATTCATATATACCTATTTTTTCAGCACTATAATTTCTTATTCTTAAGATATCATAATAATTAGGTGTTTCAGTAGTATTGCAATCATGATGAATTATCATACTACAATTATTGATTATCTCTACCTTAAGTTTTTCAAGACCATTCTTATCAACTACTATTTCATATTTTTTTCTCTTTTTACCTTCATCCATAAAATAAATCATATCAAAACCTCCTTATAATAAAACTGAACAATATTTTGTTCAATTATTTCACATTATGGTGTTCCCGAGAAGATTCGAACTTCCGACACCGGCCTTAGGAGGGCCGTGCTCTATCCAGCTGAGCTACGAGAACATTTAAGAGTTTCCTCTTAAACATTATAATTCTAATTATGATATCATGTCAATAAATTCCGATAAAGTTGTTTGCTTATAAATAGGATATCTTGGTATTTTATACTTGTCATCATCCCTTGTTGCTTTCCTATTTCCACCAATAAAAGCAAGTTTAAAACCAGCTTTTTTTACCATATCTATAGCAGAATTATTATAAGCATAGAATGGGAAACAAAAAGCAATATTAGTATTTAAAATATCAATAGATTTATTTAAATCATTAAATAATTCTTCACTTGATATACATAATCCTTTAGCACCTCTCATAACACCACTACAATAACCACTATAGTGTATATCATACCCATGTGATTCTATCTCTAAATTTTTTGATGTGTATTTTTCCTTAGGCCACCATGCCGTTATTAAAAATAATGTCCCATGCATATCATACTTTTCAAGCAATCTTATTAAATGTGTATCTGTCCCTTTTGCTCCATCATCTATAGTTAATAAAACACTTTTTTCAGGTAAATCAATTTCTCCATACATCCATTTTCTAAATTCTTCCATAGTTAATGTTTTATAGCCATTGTCTTTTAAATATATAAGTTCTTCTTCAAAATCTTTTATATCTAAACATAAATCCTCATTACACCACTCATCACTACTCTTGTCATAAAAGAAATGATAGTTTAAAACAGCTATTTGGGTTGCGACAGGTCCATTAATAATATTTTTGCCCATTAACATATCATTAAACTGTTTTTCATTTGTCTCATCATTTATAATATAATTTGATCCTATATCTTCTATATTTCTTGTACTTGCTTCATCATTATTAGTAAGTTTATAAGTAAATTTATCTAAATTATTTATATTTTCATATTTATCTAATTCATCAAAATAATCTTTAACTAATACTAATACACTTTTTTTAGGTAAATCAATAATACCTCTACGCCATAATTCATAATCATTAATACTAATATTTATATAATTATTATTTTTTAAATATTCTTGTTTTTGTAACATATTACTTTTTTCTATATTATCAAAATATAATATGCTTACATAATCAGCACTTTCTATATAATCCTGATTATCATTTATATTAACATTTTCATTATTATAAATATAATAAATAGAATTATTAAATCTAACATAGTATTTATCATCTTTTTCGCTTAATAAATCAAGTTTAATATTATCATTTAACTCTATATAAGAATTACTATTACTATATAATTTAGTTTTATCTTTGATGTTTACTTTTTTATTACTAATATAATTATTAATAGATGTGTTATCTTTATTATTCTTTTTTACATTATTGTATTTTATATAATAATTAGTATTATCAATTTTAAAATATTTTTTATGATACTTACCATTTAATTTTAATTTAACATCTTTAGTTATATTTCCACTATTTATTAATTTATTTTTAACTACCTTATAAATAGTAGCGTCTTTATTTGTAATAACAAAATCACCATAGTTATTATTTACATTTTTTTCTATGTTTAAATTATACAATAATACACTTAAACCTAATCCCATTACTAAAACAATTATACTTACAACAATCTTTTTCATAATTACCTCACTAAAAAGAGTATAGATTACCTATACTACTTCAATATATTTATTAAGAACAATAGATATAAATTAGATGCATAACGTAATTGTTTACTAAATTTCATTCCAAATTCATATATTCCAACTACTTTATCTACTATATTTACTACCCAACTTTCAGCATATCTTGGTATGGTTAAATTAACTGGAAACATATGACTTCTTATCATATCTGCTTCTTTTTCTGTTACATCAAAATACTTAATAGCATTTTTTTCAGCTTTTTTAGGATGAACAAAAGTTGATAAAAACTTATCTTTGAAAGTTCGATCTTCATCACTTAAGAAAAAATCATGCAAAAGTCCTCCACGAGCAACTTGTCTAT
Source organism: uncultured Mycoplasmatota bacterium (assembly GCA_900547995.1). GTDB lineage: Bacteria > Bacillota_I > Bacilli_A > RF39 > UBA660 > UMGS1045. Next base: position 1,027 of record URIY01000049.1, on the reverse strand, counting down.
AATCAAGTTTTAACGTTTTAGCAATCTTATATGAATAATATGAAACTTTTAATGAATGATCATATCTTGTTATACCATGATGTTCTATATTTTTAATTTTATTAAATTCTTCACTATCTAATATATTCTTAACAATTTTTCTATATCTTAAATCAGTTTCTACGCTATGGTTAATATTTGACATTTTCTACTCTCCTCTAGCACTACTATATTATATCATATATTAACCGTTTTTATAATTTTTTTCATCTAAAATTTTGACATATTTTTTTAAAGTCTTATAAATCAAGGCTTTATATAAGAAAAAAACTTACAAATGTAAGTCTTAAAATTTAACTTGTGGTACTTCTTTAGATTTTTCATCAGTTTCAAAAAATACGGCATCTGATGCTTTAAAACCAAACATTGAAGCAACAATATTTGAAGGGAACATCTCAATTTTATTTCTATATGATAAAACTGAATCATTATAGAATTGTCTTGAATATGTTATCTTATCTTCAGTATCTTTTAATTGATTTTGTAAGTCCATAAAATTAGTGTTAGCCTTTAAATCTGGGTATGCTTCTGAAAGGGCTAAAAATCTTCCTAAAGCTTTAGTAAGTTCTCCATTAGCTTCCATTTCTTCTTTTGGACTAGTTGCACTTACAGCCTTATTTCTAGCATTAATTACAGCCTCTAAAGTATCTTTTTCATGTCCTGCATATCCCTTTACAGTTTCAACTAAATTTGGAATAAGGTCAGCTCTTCTTTTTAGAACAACCTCTATTTGAGCCCATTGGTCACGAACTCTATTTCTTAATTTTACTAATGTATTATAAGAACTTACAAAAAATAATACTAATAATACCACAACAACAAGAATTATTATTAATGCTGTCATTCATTCATCCTCCTACTCTATATTCATTATACTATATTTATTTTGACTTGTAAATATAACTATTAATATTTACATATTAAATTCAAAAGTTCTCAAATTTATTTCTAAACGCAACCCCTATTTTTAAAAAGGTTGCATTTAACC
>URIY01000048.1 GCA_900547995.1 uncultured Mycoplasmatota bacterium | reverse complement strand
TACGGCTCATTATCAATATTATGCAGATATGGTTATAAATTTAAGATTTGCTCATTTGATTTTAGTGTAAGCGTTTTCTTCATCCATGTCAACATATTCAAACAACAATTTAAACATAGATGTTGAATTTAGGTTTCAAATAATGATTATTTGTTTGTTTTTGTTTATTTGATGTTTTATTTATACAAAAAAGCCATTCTGGTATGAATGGCTCTCATTTAAAATTATCAAAAGAATCAATCACTTGTACAACTCCAGGAAGCTTTTCGTATTCTTCTTTTTTATTGGCAGAATCCACAACGACTATATTGTGACATCCTGCTTTATAAGCATTTGTAATCCCACTAACACTGTCTTCGATAATCAAACAATCTTGAATCTTAACTCCAATATTATGAGCTGCCTTTTTAAACATTGCGATCTTGTTTTCATACATTCCATCATCATAGACAATTCTAGATGGCTCAATCCATTTATCTAGATGAAACGATTCTACAAAGAAATCAATATTTGGCTTAATAGATGCGGATGCGATTGTAAATGGAATATTTGATTCTTTTAAATAATCAAAATATTCTAATATATTATCATTAAAAATAACGACTTTACTAAGTCTAATTATTTCTTCAAAATCTTTTTGATTAGTACAATACTTTTTAATAATATTTTTAGGCATATTATTTAATTTTTCTTGTTCATTTTTATTTAAATATTCTTCTTGTTTATAACCAATATATACAATATTTATATTATTATATTTATTTGCATAATCATAAATAAAATTAACTAATCTATAATCTTTATCAATAATAGTAATAATTGTCTTCTTTTTATTTAGTTTATATATTTTATATAATTTAAGTAAACTATTTTTAGTAATTATTTCCTTATTTTCATATGGTATTATATAAAACTTTCCCTTATATTTCCCCTTTAGAATATTTTTAAAATATATATGACTTGTAATAATGCTACTACAACAATTTAATTTATTATACAATTTACTTTTATAAGTTAAACTATTTTGATTATATTTTTTTATATTGTTATATATCTTTAATTCTTCATCATATAATAAATATTCAAAAGAAAAAATATGATAAAAGTACAGATAATAAATATATTATTTTTTTATTTTTCATCATATTTATTAAATTAATACCTTTAGACGTACTTGTTTGTATTAACATACTATGACAATTATGATATTCTTTTATATCTGTTGTAAATCTTATTTTTGCTTCATCTAAATAACCAATTATTTTAGTTAATAAAGAGTAATTTTCAATATAAACAAGTAACATATTTATCACCTATTATATTATTGATAATTTTAAAAATTTATATACAAAAAGTAACAGATTTTTATCTGTTACTCATATTTTTAAATGTTTTCTTACGGCTCTTAAACTTCCATACATACCAACTAATATTCCAATAGCAACTAGTATTAAAGAAATCATATATATAAATGGTTCAGGCTTAACTAGTTTTATAAATTGTGAAAATAATTGTCCATCAAAATGATTATATAAAGCAATATATCCATAAGTAGTTGCTAGTACGGGAATAATAGAACCAAGAATACCTAAGAATAATCCCTCAAAAATAAATGGTACTTTAATATTTAGATTCGAGGCACCTACAAGTCTCATAATTTCAATTTCTCTTTTTCTTGAGAAAATAGTTATTTTGATAGTATTAGATATTAAGAAGGCTGTTACAAGAATTAAAGCAACGACAATTGCAATACTTATCTTCTTAACAACATCAAAAACGGTTACAAGTTGTTCAACCATTCCTTCTCCATATTTTACCGAATCAACATTATCTATTTTTTGTATTTTTTTAGCAATACTTCCTATCTCTTCAATATTAACTACCTTTACTAAAAAAGTATCTTGTATAGGTGTTTCATCTTCTGTCCAATCTTCCATAATTGATTTAAAGGTATCAGATGATTCCATCATTTCTTTAGATATATCCATTTTATCTTGGAATTCATAAGATTCAATACCATCTATCTTTTTAATTTCTTTTTCAAATTTATCTATTTCATCATCTGTAATTCCTTGTTTTAAAAAGGTAACGATTGTTACATCTTTTTCGACTAAACCTGCAAAATTATTAACATTATAAGATAATATAATGGCAATTGATACAACAAGTAAAGTTATTGTTATACATGATATAGATGCAAGAGATAATGAAAAATTTCTAAAAACGCTTTTAAAGGCATCGCGAATGTTACGCCCAAATATTCTAAATGCTTTCATTTTTGAATGTTCCTTTCTCATAATCTTTTACAATTCTTCCTGCATCAAGTAAAATAACTCTCTTTTGCATCTTTTCAACTATTTCACGATCATGTGTAACCATAATAATAGTTGTACCAAGTTTATTAATTTCATCTAAAACTTTCATTATTTCCATACTTGTATTGGCATCCAAGTTACCAGTAGGTTCATCACAAATAAGTAGTTTAGGTTCATTTATAATGGCTCTTGCGATGGCTACTCTTTGTTGCTCTCCACCTGATAATTCATTTGGATAATTCTTAGAACGATTTTTTAGTCCTACTAAATCTAATACTTTTAATACTTTAGGATGTATTTCTGATTTAGGTATTCCAAATATTTCAAGAGCAAAAGCAACATTTTCATAAACATTAAGTCTATTTAATAATTTAAAGTCTTGGAATACAACACCAATTCTTCTTCTTAATTTATATACTTTTCTGTTTCTAAGTCTACCTACATCTATTCCACCTATAACTATTTTACCAGATGTTGGTTTTTCCTCACGATATAACATTTTTATTAAAGTGGATTTACCACATCCAGTAGAACCAATTATAAAAACAAAATCACCTTTAGCTATTTTAAGACTTAAATCATGTATAGCAACGAGACCATTTTTATATTGTTTTTTAACATTTTTAATTCTAATTAAATCCATATTACCATCTATCTTTCTTATCATATTAAGTATAACAAAAATATAAACATTTGTCTATTAGTTTTATTTTAAACAAAAACATCTAATTATAGATGTCCTCATAATCATAATAATCATTGATTAAATCACCAAGTGTATTTCCAAATTTATTTAAAGCATAAACAAGTACACATGATGCACCAACAATCATAATAATTAAAATAATACCTCTAAGCCCCTTTTCTTCGTATTTCATTTTTTATGCTCCTCCCGATACCTCATAAGAATCCGTTACAACAAAAAAAGCATTTGGATCAATATTACTAATTCCTTCTTTAAATAAATAATACTCCTTCGTAGGTATTATGCACATAATCATCTTTTTATTATTACCAGTATAACCACCTCTTACATCAAATACTGTTACTCCATGATTTAAATATTGTGTAATAAATCTTTTAACATCTGTTTCATGTTCGGTAATAATATAAAAGGCTTTAGAATTAGATATTCCAAGTACAACCTTATCCGTCATAATACTTATTATATATAATGATAAAATAGAATACATAAAATTAGTCCAACCAAATACAAATATTCCGCAAACAATTATTAATCCATCTGTAAAAAACATTGCATTTCCTAAAGACATCTTAAAATATTTAGAAACAATTTGATTTAAAATATCTGTTCCACCTGTACTAAATCCTGATTTAAAAACAAGTCCTAAACCAAATCCTGTTAAAGCTGCTCCCATTAAAACAATTAATAAGGAATCATCTTGATTTATAACAACATAGTGATTAATATTTTCGGTTAATTTTATTAAAATAGGAACTGATAACGTACCTAAAATAGAATTAATCGTTTTCATCTTTCCTAATGTAAAATAACTAAGTATTAATAATATTGATGAACCGATTAATATAACAATTGATGGGTCAATACCATAAATGGAATTTAGCATTACACCAACACCATTCATACCATATACTATTTTACTTGGTAAAACTAAAAGATTAAATGCTAAGGCAACAATTGTTACACCAGTTAAGAACTGTGCTGCTCTAATTATTCTTCCCTTTTTATTAATATTTTTAATAAAGTTATCATCAAAAACTTTCTTTTTCTTAAAAAACATAACTAACAACCTTTCTTTAAATTATCATTTATAAACATATCTAAATCACCATCTAATACTTTTTGTACATTACTTGTTTCTGTACCTGTTCTATTATCCTTAACAAGAGAATATGGATGCATAACATAACTTCTTATTTGTGATCCAAAATTTATATCTGATAATTCACCTTTAATTACTTTTAAATCTTGATTTCTTTTATCTAATTCTAATTTATATAATTTACTTTTTAATACTTCTAAGGCTCTTTCCTTATTTTGAATTTGACTTCTTTCATTTTGACAAGTTACAACAATTTTAGTAGGTAAATGTGTTATTCTAACAGCAGAATCTGTTGTATTTACACCTTGTCCTCCACATCCACTACTACGATATACATCAATTTTTAAATCATTTGGATTAATTTCGATATTAATTTCGGATGTTTCAAAGATTGGTGTTACATCAACAGAGGCAAAAGAAGTATGTCTTCTATTATTTGAATCAAATGGTGATAATCTAACTAATCGGTGAACACCTTTTTCGCATTTTAAATATCCATAAGCATATAAACCATGAATAATGAATGCTACGGACTTAATACCTGCCTCTTCTCCTATTTGTTCATCTATTATTTCATATTTATAACCATGTTTTTCTGCATATCTTAAATACATTCTTTCTAACATTTGAGCCCAATCTTGTGATTCAGTACCACCGGCTCCAGGATGTATTTCTAAAATACAATCATTCTTGTCAAATTTACCACTTAATAATAATTTAATATTTAAATTATCTATTTTTTCTTTAATACTATTACTATCATCATTAATCATATTAAGTAATTCTTCATCCAAATTATTTTCTTTTAATAATTCTATATTATTATTTACCTGTTTCTTTAAATCTATAATTGTACTTGTTATTTCTTTTAAATAATTTATATTATTAATCTTCTTTTCAGCATCACGTCTGTTATCCCAAAAGTCTTCTTTTAACATTTCTTCTTCAAAAGATTTTATTTCATTAAGTTTACTTTCAGTGTCAAAGTAACCTCCATAATTCTTCTATCTTTTCACTATATTTGTTGTATTCCATAAGTAACATATTTTGTTCCATCATAATCACCATAATCATTATAACATGAGAATAAGAAATTTAAAAAAAAATTAGAAATTAATCTAATTTTTATTACTAATAAGTATTTCTTGTAATTTACTATTTTCTTCTTTTAACTACTTAAATAAGTTAATAATTAAATTTTTATCTGTTAATCACTTAACTACTTTTCTTTCATTGTTTTTCCGCACCATTTTGGTTCTTAAATTAAAACAGCACCTTTACCTTTTAATTTTTTTGCAAGTATTTTATCAGCAATTCTCTCTATATTCTTTCATCGAATTACCTCCTACATTTATAATGTATACACTTTTTTTTAATAATTATCAAATTTTTCGGTTAAATGATGATTTTTTTTCGGTTAAATGATGATTTTTCAAAATACAACCATAATATATAACTTAATTATTTAATTTTAATCTCTTTACTTTTCCACTTTCTAGTTGCATTCGATTTAATTTAGTTATCTTTTCTTCTTCTAATTGTTTAAAAAAGTTAATAATTAAATTTTTATCTGTTAATATTTTATAAATATCCACAGGAACTGTGTTTAAATTATATATATTTTCCTCTTTTATAGTAATAATACCATTTATTATATTAAAATCTTCTCTATTAAATTTTCCTGTAGAAATAACAACATTTACCACATTTTTATTAAATTCTTTTTGCATATAATAACTGAATTGATTAAGCTCACTTATCGTGATAAAATTTTCACTAAAAATATTTTCTTTACCTTTTATAAGTACTAAAGCAACGTATTCCTGTGATAAAAAAATTGTAGACATCTTCTTCACTTCTTTCTAATAATTTATATAATCAATAATAATATGAAAATTAGTTATTTTCCATATTATATTTCGCATTATCAACTATTTCTATAATTTTTTCATATTCTTTTTGAACATTTTGTATAGAATTTATTGAAACATTATCTTTAACAATATTTATTCCATGCTTTGTTTCTACTAACCTTGAAATTTTAGTAATCATTTTTATTGTTCCTAAATGAAATAATTTTTGTATAGAGTTCTGTTTTACAAAAACATCCTCAATATCTTTATACTTTATTTCTTTTATATATTTACCCCAAAAATCATTAGTATATATATATTTATAAGAATAAAAATCATATTTTATTTTTTTAAATTGCTCTTTTTCTAAGAAATAATATATTATCATAAAAATAAATAGTATAGTCATAATTATAAAATATATTTTATAATTTACATAATGAGTTTCATTATTGCGATTATAAGCCATTTCTACATATGCAAAAAAGGCAAATAAAATAAAAATATATATAGTACTTAATGCTTTATAAATAAAATTAAATTTAGGTAACAATTGATAAACAATATTACTATCATTTTGATCAACATCACTTTTATCCATTCCAATAACATCTTTTATTTTATTATAATATTCCATAGGATTAGGAACATCTCTCATCATTATTTCACTGTTACCATTTACAGTGACATCATTATGTAAAATAATATTACCTAAATTATGATGCCTTTGAAGTGATGATTGCTTATATTCTATTCCTGTTATTTCGGAATATTTCATTTCCTTTTTTATTTTATTTTTTGATATATTTGTGCACCTTACTTTTTCATTATCAAATGAATATATATTCTTCTCATAGTGTTTTTTTTGACATTTTATATTTATTGTAATTGCAATTATACCACAAATAAGCATTATAATAGATACGATAGGGAAAAATAAAAAGACTAAGGAAACAAATAATGTAACCACTCCCTCAACTATAATTGAAGGAAGAGCCATATACTTAAAATCATATGTTGGAGTTATTTCAAAATAAATATCCTTTTCAATTTTATTAAAACAACTTCTACAATATGAACTTTCTGGTTGTTCATAGCCACATTTTGGACATTTCATTTAACATCACCAAATTCCTTTTTAATAATTTTTTTATATAACTTATATATCATAAGAAAATATGCTTGTCAATAATTTAATTAATTCAAAGAAAGAAACCATTATTAAACAGTTTCTTTTTTCTTTAAAACAAAATATTTACAATCATATGCACACTCATCTTTTATATATTGTTTATAATTAGTAATATCATTATACTTTTTAATTAATTTATTACTTTTATCACAAAACCCTTTTAATCTAAGTTTACCATATGACCAGTCACCTACTATGTAATCAAAATCATTGAAGTAATCGGTTGCTTTATTTAAGACATCTTCATATATAAATCCTTCTTTATAGTTTTCAATTAGTTCATAATTTAATTCATTTATTTTATATACTTTATTCATTAGTCACATACTCCTTAAATGCATCTTTTACACTTTCATATTTAGATAAACTTGAACCAGCATTCCATGTCATATATCCACCTGTTAAATTAGAATCAACAAGTCCTTTTATTTGTTCTTCTATTTTTGATACATCATATGTTATTTTAGGCGTTTTAGTTGCATCATAACATTGAATCCACGTTCTAACCACAGCAGGAGTTGGAATACTATTTTGTCTATTTACAACGTATTCGCCCCACTCTTTAAATAATTTATATGGTACTGTCCAAACAACTTCTGATATACCATATTCATGGGCACCAAAATGATCAGGATATGGCATAGCACTTATAACATCAACAACATTGGATATGGCTGGCCAGTATTGACCATAGCCTGTTACATAGTTATGAGCAGATTCACCAAAAACATCAGCAGATATATAGGCACCTACACTATGAATTTCATCACTTGCATACATTAAAAATTTTTGTATTGCTTGAGCCTTTTCTTCACCATATGTATTCTGCATACTGATTTCTCCACTTTTTTCATAACTATATGTTCTATCTGGAAAACGTACATAATCAAATTGTATTTCATTAAATCCCATTTCCGTTACAGCTTCTTTAGCAAGTTCAACATTATATTCCCAAACTAATCTATTAAACGCACTTGGCCAATATGAGCCATTATGTAAAAATGGTTTATTCGTTGATGTATCAATAATAGCTGTTTCAGGATGATCAGTTACAAAGTAAGAATCTTTAAACACAGTTATTCTTCCAATAACATAAAAGCCAGCATCTTTTATTTTCTTTATGGCTTTTTGATAGTTTTCAAAACTATTTATGGCTCTATCATAACTTGTTTTGGAATATTTTTGCATAACTGGTGATTCATATCCTGGAGCCGTATTATCTTTTATATCTACAACAAAAGCGTTAATATCTGTTTTTTTAGCAAGTTCTATATATTTATCAACATTTGATATAACACCAGAATTTAAATATAAGGCTCTAACTTCAGATGGCATAACATTATTTTCAAATTTTGGTTTATTAACAGGATAAAAATCTAAATTACCAGCTGTCCCAATATCATATACATCATTACAATTTAAATGTTTTTGATATAATCCATCTTCATCATAATTAAGAAGAGCCTCTTCTTTTGTTTTAACTAAATATTTACCATATACATATCCTGTAATATCATTATATTTTATTTGATATTTATTAACTGTTCCATCATCTAATAATTTATCAAAACCAATTATATCTAATTTTTCACCCTTATTTATAGTAGATAATATTTCTGAATTATCAAGATTCTTATATACAGTTAAATATGTTCTTACATACATCTCTTTTTCTAATACAGTCTCTTTTTCATCTTTAGTAAAATTATCCTTTAAAATATATCCCTTTATATCTTTATCTTTTATTTTATAGTAAATTTTACCACTTTCATCTTTTATTTCATTATCATTAATTTTAATTCTTTTACCTCTTATAATATCTTTATTTTCTTTAAATTCTTCATCATATATTTTTACACTTATATCATTAGAGGCAATAAAGCCTTCTATATCTTTCGATACTATTTTTTTTATAGGCTTTCTTAATATACAATATATACCTAAAAAGATTGATAAAACAATAGCAATTAATATTAAAAATCTTGACCATATAATTTTTCTCTTCATTTTGCGTTCCTTCTATTCTATTATTAGTATAACATATATTTTATTTTTATTAAACACCAATTTATACTTAAATATACATCATTTTTACTCTATAGGTATTGATAAGCTAGGTGAATTTTTATCTATACCATTAAAGTAATAATTAGGAACAGTACCTTGTATTAATTTAATGGCAACTGGTATACTTGTTTCTACTTTTATTTTTTTTGTTGTAATAGGAAGTATTACTAACTCTTCCACTTCAACAAGTACACTTACCTCTATAATTGCATTATTAATACCATAATTCGTTACCTTTGTATTTATAGTGCTCACAATATCTCCAATTATACTTAATTTAACAGGTACTTTTGGCCCCAAATTAGAAAGAAGAGAATTATTAAATATAACACCTGTTGGTATTTCATATATAATACCTTTACTAATTTTATCTTCATTAAAATCGATATCAACATTATCAGGAAGTTCAATTAAGTCTATTTTACCTTCCTCTAGATACTTTAAATTAAGTTGAATGTTATTAGTAATTAATGTAAGTGTTTTATTAACTAATATAGGATTAAAATCAATGGTTTTAATTTGTCCACTATCATCTTTAGTAATTATAAATAAATCATCAATATTCAAATCTTCTGCTACTTGCTTTGATATAGCCTTATTTATTATTAAATTACTTATTTTTTTGACATAAGATTCTGCATAATTAAATAATATTGGTGATACTTTTTTATTTATAAATTTAAAAGTAAAAATAATAGATAAAAACAAACAGATAATAAGTATAATTATTTTATTAATATTTTTTCTTTTTTTATATTTATTAAAAATTAATAATTTATG
>URIY01000047.1 GCA_900547995.1 uncultured Mycoplasmatota bacterium | reverse complement strand
AAGATTTATCGGATAGTTATGAAACTGGTTATGATGATGGCATGAATAAAGGTAAGAACGATAGAAATATCGAGATTGCCAAGGAGATGCTATCAAAAAATATAAGTGTTACAGATATTAGTGATATTACAGGTTTATCTATAGAAGAAATAGAAAAATTGTAATTAAAAATATATAAAAAATATATTAACAATATTAAAAAATGTTAATATATTTTTATTTTATCAGGATTAGACATAAAATAAATTTTATAGTATAATGGTATCATGAGGTGGTTAGATGAATGATTTCTTTGAAAAGTTTACCAAAACAATAAAAAAATATAATACTATAATATTAGCCACTCATAAGAATATGGATTTAGATGGTTTTTCTTCTTGTTTATGCTTATTTAATATTATAAATAAGATGAAAATAAATTGTTACATATATCTAAATAGGGAGCAACAAAATAAATCTATAAATAAAACAATGGATAAATTGGGCAAAGAAAAGTATTATTATAATGCATTATATGAAGATAATCTAAATGATGTTGATTTTAATAATTCATTATTAGTTATTATAGATGTACATAAACAAACAATGATAGAAAATGATAAACTTTTAGGAATGGTTAATGATACTATTGTTATAGATCATCATATAAAGAATGATAATTATATAAAAAATACTAAATTGCTATATATTAATTCATCATTATCAAGTACAGCTGAATTATTTGTAAATTATAGTAGATATATGAATTATACTATCGATTCTCTTCTAGCAACTATCATGCTTGCAGCAATAGAAATTGATACTAATGGTTTTAATTTTAAAACAAGTGAGCATACATATGAGGCCGCTGCATATTTAACAAAATTAGGTGCTAATTCAATTATCAAAAAGGAATTATTAAGAGAAAGTAAAGACATATATCTTAAAAGACAATTTTATATTGAACAAAGTTACTTAATTGACGATAATATTATGATATGTGAAATTAATGATATTGTTTCTAGCTATGAACTTGCGGTTATTGCAGATGCTCTTTTAGAATTTGAAAATGTTGAGGCATCGTTTTGCATAGGAAGATTAGATGAATTTACAGTTGGGATAAGTGCTAGATCAATAGGAAATATAAATGTACAAGAGATAATGAGAAAACTTGGTGGTGGCGGTCATATTACCGAGGCTGCAACCAAAATGAACGATTTATCTGTTGAAGGTTGTCGTATAAATTTATTAAAAGTTATAAATGGGAGGTAAATTATGCAAGTTATATTATTAAAAGATGTAAAAGGTCAAGGAAAAAAAGATGAAATTATTGATGTAAAACCTGGTTATGGAATGAATTATTTAGTAAAGAACGGATATGCTGTTTTGGCTACAAAAACAGGTGTTCAACGATTAGAAAAAGAAATAAGTAATCGAAAAGAACAAGAAAAAGAGTTAATCGCATCATGTGAAAAGATAAAAGAAAACTTAGCAAAAGAAACTTTAGTATTTAAAGTAAAAACAAGCAAAGATGGAAGGGTATTTGGTAGTGTTAGTACAAAACAAGTCTCTGATGAATTAAAGAAAAAAAATTATGATATTGATAAGAAAAAAATAAATTTATCTGTTCCTCTTTCATCACTTGGATTTTATGATGTAGAAATTCAGTTACACAAGTCCGTAGTAGCAATCATTAAAGTACAATTAGTTGGAGAAAAATAATATGAATACAAAAGAATTACCACATGATCTTAATGCTGAACAATCTGTTCTTGGATCAATGTTTTTATCAAAATATGCCCTACAAAGAGCGGTTGAATCATTAACACCAAATCAATTTTATTCTGAAGCCAATGGTAAAATATTTAAAGTTTTATCTGATTTATGCGAGAAAGGTACTGCCATTGATTTTACGACAGTTACATCAGAACTTGTTACAAGAAATATTTTAAAACAAGTTGGTGATGTTGAATATTTAACAGAAATTGTTAATATTGTACCAACAGCAGCTAATATAGATGAATACATTAAAATAGTTGAAGAAAAATCTATAAGGAGAAAGTTAATTGAACAAGCAACTGAAATCGCAACAATTGGTTATACATCATCAGATTCATTAGGAGAAATATTAGATAGTGCTGAAAAGAAAATATTTAGTATTGTTAAAACAAGAAAAGGTACAGAGTTTAGAACTATTCAAGATGTTTTATTTAAAACACAATCTGATCTTGAAAAACTTGCCCAAACTAAAGGTGAAGTCACAGGTTTATCAACAGGGTTTTATGACCTTGATAAAGTAACAACAGGGCTTCATCCAAATGAACTTATTATTATTGCTGCCCGTCCTGCTATGGGAAAAACGGCTTTTGCCCTTAATCTAGCAACTAATATTGCTATGAATTGCGATAAGGGTGTTGCTCTATTTAATATGGAAATGAGTGCTGAACAACTAGCAACCCGAATGCTTTCATCTGTAGGACAAATAGAGGGGTACAAATTAAAAAATGGTCATTTGGAACATAATGATTGGAAGAGAGTTAATGAAGCAATTAGTAAACTTGCGGATACTAAATTATATATAGATGATACACCTGGTATGACAATTGGTGAAATAAGAGCTAAATGTCGTCGTCTTGCAAGCAGTGAAGATGGACTAGCTGTTGTAATTATCGATTATTTGCAATTAATAAGTGGCTCAGAAAAATATGCTGGGAATCGTCAACAAGAGGTATCAGAAATATCTAGATCGCTTAAAACAATGGCTATGGAATTAGGTATTCCTGTTATTGCTCTTGCCCAATTATCGAGAAGCGTTGAAGGTAGGGATGATAAGAGACCAATTTTAAGTGACTTAAGGGAATCAGGATCAATCGAACAAGATGCCGATATTGTTGCTTTCCTATATCGTGATGATTATTATAATAAAGAAAGTGCCATTGATGAACAAACAAGTCGAAGTGAGTTTATTATAGGAAAACATCGTAGTGGACCAACAACAACAATTGATTTAATCTTTAAAAGGAATACAAGTACCTTTGTTAATTTTATAAATAAAGAAGAAAGTTAGGTGGATTATGAAAAAAATATCCTTCTTTTTACTGATTGTATTAGTAGGATGTTCATGCGTTTTTCTAGGATTTGATTATACTCATAATATTGAACCAAATCATTATTATCAAGTTTACTTAGATGATGAACTAATTGGAACAATTAAATCAAAAAAAGAACTTGAAAAATATATTGACAAACGTGGTGAATATATAAAAAATAAATACAATGTAGATAAAATATATAGACCTAATGGTCTTGAAATAAAGAAAGTTACAACATATGATGATGGTTTAATGTCTGTACAGGATATATATAATCATATCTTAGAACAAAAAGCTTTTACTATAAAAGGTTATCAATTTACTATAAACAATGGGGATGATAATCAAAAGATATATGTTTTAGATAAGAATATATTTGAAACAGCTATTGAATCTACTATAAAAGCCTTTGTTGGAACAGATAAATATAACAATTATAAAAATGAAGCACAGGAAGAAATTAAAACGACTGGAACTTATGTCAACAATATTTATGTAGAAAATGATATAACGCTTAAAGAGGTAGATGTACCAGTTAATGAACAAATATATATTGATGCTTCTGAGTTAACAAAATATTTGCTTTTTGGAACAACAAATGAACAAAAAGTATATACTGTTCAAGTTGGAGATACTATTCCTAAAGTGGCCTTTAATAATCAAATTGGTATAGAAGAATTTTTAATATCTAATCCAGAGTTTACAAGTGAAAATAATTTATTATTTCCAGGTCAACAAGTAACTATTGGAGTAACCAATCCTCAAATTAGAGTAGCCATTGAAGAAAAGAGTGTTTCAGATGAGGAAGATAAGTATCAAGTTAATGAAACGGTAAATGATGCTAAACTAAAGGGTGATGATACTATAATTCAACAGGGAGAAAATGGTTTGTCAAGAGTAACCCGTGTAAACAAAACTGTAAATGGCGTTATTATTTATTCTGATACTAAAAAACGTGAAGTATTAAAACCATCAGTAGATGAAATAATTGAACGTGGTGGAAAGGTTATACCAAATGTTGGTTTAACAACAAGTTGGGGATGGCCAACTAATCCTGGATATATTATTACAGATAGATATGTATGGCGTATTAATCCAGTAACTTATAAACGTGAGTTACATTCTGGTATTGATATTGCCGGTACAGGTTATTATTCTCCTATATATGCAACAAATAATGGTACTATTGAAAATATAAGGTCAACATATGATTATGGTAATCATGTAATTATTAACCATAATAATGGCTATTATACACTTTATGCACATATGGCAGCTTTTGCTCCTGGTATTAAAGTTGGTGATACCGTTGCTCGTGGGCAACTAATTGGTTATATGGGAATGACAGGATACGCAACAGGAGTTCATGTGCATTATGAAATATGGCAAGGTTGTAGATTTTGTAGAATAGATCCACTTTCAAAATATTAATGAAATTTAGTGTTCTTGCTAGTGGAAGTACTGGCAATGTAACATATATTGAAACAGCTCATACTAGATTTCTTATAGATATTGGTATGAGCTCCTTATATGTTGAAACAAAATTAAAAGAAATAGATGTGGATCCAGACAAAATTGATGCCATTATTATAACGCATACACATGTTGACCATATAGGCGGATTAAAAGTATTTGTGAAAAAACATAAACCTATTGTATATTTAACTCAAAAAATGTATGATGAGTTGTCTGATTTCATTAATGAATATATTATTATTGATGATAAATTTACTTTTGGAGATGTTTTAGTAACACCATTTTCACTTTCACATGATGCCCCTGAAACCAATGGTTATTTAGTGGAAAGTAATAATAAATCACTTGTCTATATTACTGATACAGGTTATTTAAATCAAAAGCATTTTCCACTTCTTCAAAATAAAAATATTTATATTATGGAAAGTAATCATGATGTCAAAATGCTTATGGAAGGAAAATATCAATATCATTTAAAGCAAAGAATATTAAGTGATAGAGGCCATTTATCTAATCCAGATAGTGCATATTATCTTTCTAAAATGATTGGTAATAATACTAAGTATATTGTTTTAGCTCACTTAAGTAAAGAAAATAATACTGAAGAAATTGCTCATGATACACTTATAAAAATGTTAGAAAAGTATGAATTTAATATCGAAACAGATATTGCTAAACCAAATTGTAGGACGGACTTGAGAGAAATATGATAAAAATTATATGTGTTGGAAAATTGAAAGAGAAATATTTGAAAGATGCTTTAGATGAGTATAAAAAGAGAATTTCTAAGTATACCAAACTGGAAATAATTGAATTAAATGACTATAATGACAAAAATACACAAATTATTTTAAGTAAGGAAAAACAAGAAATTGATAAATATATTAATAGAAATGACTATATTATATGCCTTGATATTAAAGGAAATATGGTGACATCAGAAGAACTAGCATCAAAAATAGATAAGATATTCATTCAAAATCCATGTATAACGTTTATTATTGGTGGGTCATATGGTATTCATGAAGATATCAAGAAAATGTCAAATGAACTATTATCATTTTCTAGCCTAACTTTTCCTCATCAATTATTTAGAGTTATGCTTTTAGAACAAATATATAGGGTATTTAAAATACAAAATAACGAAAGTTATCATAAATAATGTATAAAAAAAATAAAAATCATCCACTATTAATTAGGAGATGATTTTTTTGAAAAAAACTTTTCTTTTAATAATAGGAATAGTATTTATTTATACGTTTTTAGGAAATATTATTACATCCAAAAAATTAATACCTGATGATGCAATTAGAATAAGAGTTATACCAAATAGTAATTCTACATATGATCAAGAAATGAAAAAATTGGTAAAAGAAGAACTACAAACAGATATGTACAATTTATTAAAAGATGTAAAAGGTTCATCAGATGCAAGACGTGTTATAAATGATAATTTGGAAAATGTAAATAGTAAAATTAATACTATATTTGTTGATAACAACTATGATATGAAATATACTGTTAATTTTGGATTAAATTACTTTCCTGAAAAAGAATATAAAGGATTAAAATATGATGAAGGATATTATGAATCACTATTAGTTACCATTGGAGAAGGTGCTGGCGATAACTGGTGGTGTGTATTATTTCCTCCTCTTTGTCTAATTGAAGCCGAAGAAAGTACTGATGTTGAATATACGTCATTTGTAAAAGAACTTGTAAATAAATACATGTAAGTTGTCAAAAAAAATTATACTAAAAATAATATACCTATGGTTTGTATGAGATGATAAAAATTATTCAAACGAAATATTCTAGATAATGTTTATGATTTATGGCAAAAATAGATGTAAAGGTAAAAAGATTAAGTATTAAACGTATAAAAATTCTTCCTATAAATATAATTTTATAGGAGGCTTTTTTTATGCAAATAATTATATTATTAAGTATCTCAATATCTTTATCAATGGATGCTTTTTCATTATCCCTTGCTTATGGAACACTTTCCTTAAGCAAAAAATATATTAATTTATTATCAAGTATTGTAGGTATATATCATTTTTTTATGCCTCTTATAGGTCTATTTGTTGGTAAGGCAATCACATCATTTATTAAAATATCACCAGATATAATAGTTTTTATCGTCTTATTATTTATAGGAATTGAAATGATTATTGAAAGCTTTAAAAAAGAAGATAAAGTAAAGTTAATGAAAATATCAGAATTAATTCTATTTGGACTTGCTGTAAGTATAGATAGTTTTTCCGTAGGTATAGGATTGAATGCATTACATATTAATCCGTTTATATGTGCCGTTTCCTTTTCTGTATGTAGTTATTTATTTACGTATTTAGGATTAAAATTAGGTAAAAAAATTAGTTCCATTATAGGTAGTGTAGCAACTCTAATAGGCGGAACTATTTTAATTATAATTGGTATTATGTATGCTATATAGTTTAAATAAAAATATCAAGTTTAGTCATTAACTTGATTTTTATGCTTTAAAACTATATAATGAATATGGTGGTAGTATGATAGTTAATATGAAAAATGAACTTATAGATGCAAGGAAAAAAGGTTATGCTATACCACAATTTAATGTAAATAATTTAGAGTGGGCCAAGTATATTTTAAAAACTTGTAATTTATATAGAAGTCCTGTTATTATGGGTTTTACAGAAAGTGCTATTGAATATATGGGTGGTTATCATACAGCATCAGGACTAATATATGATTTAGTCCATGATTTACATATTACAGTTCCTGTATCAATTCATTTAGATCATGGAACATCTGTTTTATCCTGTAAGAAGGCTATTGATGCATCTTTTACATCTGTTATGCTTGATGCGTCACTTAAACAAATTGATACCAACATTGATATGACTAATGAAGTAATCGAATATGCAAGGAAAAAACGAGTAATAGTTGAATCTGAAATAGGTTCAATAGGTAAACATGATGCCAGTGATACTAAAAATGCGAGTGTTACAGGTAGTATTATTTTTGTAAAGAAAACAAAAGTTGATTTACTTGCACCAGCAGTTGGTAATGTACATGGAATATATAAGGAATTTCCCAATATAAATGTTAAATTAATAAAAGAAATAAGTGAAAATACTGATTTGCCACTTGTTTTACATGGAGCAAGTGGTATAAATAATAAAACACTAAGAGAATGTATCAAAAATGGAATTTGTAAAGTTAATATTAACACTGATCTTCAGGTCGCATGGGCAAAAGAAGTAAGAAAATTATTAGAAACAGATAGTAGTGTATATGATCCAAGAAAAATAATAAGCAGTGGAGAAAAGGCAGTTGTGAAAGTAATTAAAGAAAAATTAGAAACTTTAAATTCAATAAATAGGTATTAACACCAACTTTGACAAATTACATATTAATATTATAGAAATATATATGGAGGAAGTATGAAACAGATTATTATAAATGGTGGTAAAGAGTTAACCGGTGAAATTAAAATAAGTGGTGCTAAAAACAGTGCCGTAGCACTTGTTCCAGCTTCAATATTATCTGACGGAGTTGTTAAAATTGATAATATACCTGGTGTATCTGATATAGATGCTCTTGTTGAAACACTTGAATATTTAGGTGCTTCAGTTAAAAGAGATCATGAATATATGGAAATAGATCCAACAAATATTGTAAATAAAGAAATACCAGAAAGATTATCGAAAAAACTTCGTGCATCATATTATTTTATGGGTGCTTTACTTGGAAAATTTAAATACGTTCAGATGTATTTCCCAGGTGGCTGTTCAATTGGTGCAAGACCTATAGATCAAACATTAAAATCATTTAGATTACTTGGTGCAACTATTGTAGAAGAAAATAATAGATATACTATAAAAGCCGATAAACTAGTGGGAAATCATATTTATTTAGATATGCCAAGTGTAGGAGCTACTGTAAATACTTTGCTTGCTTCTGTAAGGGCAGAAGGGGTAACTATATTGGAAAACGCTGCCAAGGAACCCGAAGTAGTTAATGTTGCAACCTATTTAAATAATATGGGTGCTAAAATATCAGGAGCAGGTACTAGTGAAATTAGAATAGTTGGTGTACCTAAATTAAATGGCTGTTTTTCCGAGGTAATTCCTGATAGAATAGAAGCAGGGACATATACTATTTTAGGTGCCCTTATTGGTAATGAGTTAAAAATAAGTAATATAATTCCCGATCATATTGAATCTTTACTTTCTAAATTAAAAGAAATGGGTATTAGTTTTATAGTTAATGATGATAATTTAATTATATCAAGTTCAAATAATCTAAAAAGCGTTGAAATTAGAACACTTGGATATCCAGGATTTCCAACTGATTTGCAACAACCTCTTACGGCTTTATTAACACAGTGTAGTGGGACATCAACTTTAGAAGAAACTATATATGAAAATAGATTTAAAAATGTTGAATATTTAAATAAAATGGGAGCCAATATTGTTCAAGTTGGTCCTAGAAAGATTGCTATTGCAGGGCCATCAACATTAACAGGTAAAGATGTAGTTGCAACTGATCTAAGAGCTGGTGCTTGTATGTTACTTGCTGGGTTAAAAGCTAAAGGAAAAACAACAATTAGTGATGTTGAACATATCTTAAGAGGATATGAAAACTTAATAGAAAAGTTAAGAGCTGTAGGAGCAGATATTGAACTAATAGATAAATAATCATAAATTTCAAAATAAAATATATAATTAAGTAGATAAAATCTACTTTTTATTTTGGGGTGAAATATGAAAAAAATATTAGTTTTAGGAATTGTATTGTTAGGAATTTTTTTAATATATTTAAGTACTTTAGATAAAAAAGTATATTTTTTATCATTAGGAGACGAAATATCCCAAGGCATTAATTTATATAATAAAAAAGATTATAATTATAATGATTATATAAAAGAATATTTAGAAAATAAAAAAGTTTTAGAAACATATATAAATTTATATTTTAATGATAATATGCGAACAATAGATTTAATTGATTATATCGAAGAAAATAAAGAAATAGTAGTAGAAGGCAAAAAAAAGACCATAAAAAATGCTTTAATTAAAGCTGATTTAGTGACATTATCAATAGGTAGTAATGATGTAGTTTCTAAACTATTATTAAAAAATAATTATACAAAAGAAGAATTATATAACTATTTAGATGAATATTTAAAGGATATAGAAAATCTATTTAAATTAATGAGACAATATTGTAAAGAAGATATTGTATTTATAGGGTATTATAATATCTTTAATGATGATACATATAATGAATATTTTGAATACTTAAATAAAAAAGTAAAAAAAATATCTAATAATTATGAAATTAATTTTGTAGATATTATGAATGATATAACAAAGGATAAAATTAATAATAACTTTTATCCAACTAAAGATGGACATATAAGTATAGGTAAAAAAATTGCTGATATAGTAGATGATAAAATATTAAATAAAAATTAAAATGTATATAAATTGATTAATTTGCTTTAAAAAATGTACAGATATAGAAAATCTGTTATACAAATTTCTAATATTTGTGTATTTTTATAATACAGATTTTCTAAATCATTAATTTGTAATACTTAAAAATATATGGTAAATTTCTTTCTGTAAGGCCTTACTAGAGGGAGAAATAATGAACAGAAAAGAAATTAATCTATTAAACGACGCTATGTTTAAAGCATTATTTAGAAGTGAAGAAGCAAGAGATATAATTGCTAATG
>URIY01000046.1 GCA_900547995.1 uncultured Mycoplasmatota bacterium | reverse complement strand
GATTTAAAAAATATAACTTCCAAAAAAGTAAGTGATTTAAATGAGCAAGATAAAATTAAATTATTGTTTTGTCTTAAATTATCTAGTAAAGGTGATATAGTTATTATTGATAATTTATTAAATAAACTTAATTGTCATAATAAAGATATAATCGTTAAAATATTAAATAAATTAAAAATAAAGGTTATAAATATGACTAACAATATGGAAGATACGTTACTTGGAGAAAATATTATTATAATGGATAAAGGTAAAATAATGTTAAATGATAAAAAAGAAAATATTTTTATGAAGTATGATGATATTAAAAAAATAGGTTTAGATTTACCATTTATTGTTGATTTATCTATTAAATTAAAGTACTATGGATTAGTAAATAAAATATATTTTAGTATGGAAGAATTAATTGGTGCAATATGGATATAGAATTTAAAAATGTAAAGTATGATCAATTAATAAGTAATTTAAATATGAAATTAATTAGTGATAAAATCAATTCTATATATGATATAGATGGTAATGGGAAAACAATTTATGATTTATTAAATGGTAATATTAATAATTATGATGGTGATATTTTATTAGGTAAAAAAAGTATTAAAAAATTAAAATCATCTAATGATATGTGTTTTTTAGATATAAATATAGATGAAAATATGACAGTTAAAAGTTATATGGAAGATAATTTAAAAAAATATAATTATAAATTAGATATATTAGATAAACATATAGCTGATTCTATAAAGATGGTTGGGTTAAATAATAATTTAATATCTAGAAAAATATCAGAACTTAGTAGTGGTGAGAAAATGCTTGTTAAAATAGGAAGTCTTTTATCACTTAATCCTAAAGTAATAGTTATGTATAATCCTATAGAAGATTTAGATGCTCCTAGTATTAAAAATCTTATTAAAATTATAAGAATACTTAAAAATAGATTTCATAAAACTTTTGTTTTTGTTACATCAAATATAGAGTTTATGCATAAAATTAGTGATAATATATATTTAATAAATAATGGTAGTTTAATTAAATATGGTGATAAATATGATATATTTACTGATTTTGAATTATTAAAAGAACATAATATTATCTTACCTAATACTATTTTATTTTCCAAAAAAGTATTAGATAAAACAGGTAAAAAAATAGGATATAGGGACGACATAAACGATTTACTTAAAGATATATATAGATATGCTAGATAGATGAATGTAGTAAAGGAGTAATGCTATGAGATATTTTATAACTTTTTCATATGATGGATCTAAATTTAAAGGGTATCAAAAACAACCTAAAGGAAGAACTGTTCAGGGAGAAATAGAAAAGGTATTAAAGAAAATAAATTCTAATAAAGATATTAGTATTAGTGCATCAGGTAGAACAGATGCAGGGGTTCATGCTTATAATCAAAAAGCCCATTTTGATATGGATAAAACTATCGATTTAGATAAATTAAAAAATTCCCTTAATGGTTTATTACCAAAAGATATATATGTTAAAAATGTAGAAATAGTCGATGATAATTTTCATGCTAGATTTAATGTAAAGGCTAAAGAATATATATATAAAATTAATATGGGGGAATATGATCCTATCAAAAAAGATTATGTATACCAATATAATAAAAAATTAGATGTTGTGGAAATGGAAAGAGCTATGAAATATCTAGAAGGTACACACAACTTTAAGTCATTTACAAAAAATGAAGAAGATTATGAAGATTATGAAAGAACGATTGTTCAAACGAGTATTATTCGAAATATGAAGAATATAAATGATATTACACTTTGTTTTTTAGGTACAGGTTTTTTACGTTATATGGTAAGAAATATGGTAGGTGTTCTTATTGAAATTGGTGAAGGTAAAAGAAAAAGTGAAGATATAATGGATATTTTAGAGGCAAATGATCGCTGTAAAGCAGGAAAAACAGCGCCACCTGAGGGATTATATTTAAAAGATGTATTTTATTAATAAAATTTATTGACAATCATTATAAAATTTAGTATTATTTTAATTGGTACATTTTATATCCCATTATGTGGAGCTTGGGACACTTCACAAAGTATTTTAGAAAGGGAAAAGAGTTATGAAAAATACATTCATGCAAAAAAAAGAAGAAATTAAACGTGATTGGTATGTTATCGACGCTGAAGGTATGCCTTTAGGACGTGTTGCTGCTAAAGTAGCTCATGTTTTACGTGGAAAACATAAACCAACATATACTCCTCATGTTGATTGTGGTGATTTTGTTATTGTTACTAATGCTTCAAAAATAGTATTAACTGGTAACAAATTAGATGACAAAATGTATTATAACCATAGTGGATATCCAGGAGGATTACGTGAAAGAACTGCACGTGAAATGAAAGAAAATTATCCAATTGAAATGATGGAAAGAGCTGTAAAAGGAATGCTTCCAAAGGGTCGTTTAGGACGTCAAATGTACAAAAAATTATTTGTATATGCTGATGAAAAACATCCACATACTGCTCAAAAACCAGTTGAAATGAAATTAAATTAGGAGGGTTTAAATGGCTAATAAGAGAATGTTTATTGGAACAGGACGTAGAAAATCTTCTGTTGCACAAGTTAAAATGGTTCCTGGTAAAGGATCAATTACTGTAAATGGTGTTGATGTTAGAGAATATTTTCCATATGAAACTAACGTTATGGATTTAAAACAACCTTTAGTAGCAACATCAACTGAAGAAACTTTTGATATTGATGTTAAAGTTTCTGGTGGAGGATTTAGTGGTCAAGCAGGAGCAATTCGTTTAGGTATTGCAAGAGCTTTATTAGAGTATGATGCTCCTAATGTTGATAGTGAAGATAGTTTCCGTAAAAAACTAAAAGTTTCTGGCTTTATTACAAGAGATTCTCGTAGTAAAGAACGTAAAAAACCAGGTCTTAAAGCTGCACGTCGTGCACCACAATTTTCAAAGAGATAATTTTATGCAGTTTATACCATATAGATTTGTTCTATATGGTTTTCATTTTATGTTGAAAAAATACATTATTGATGTATAATAGATGATATGAAGGTGATATTATGATATATACAAGAGAAAGATTATTTATTGAAAAATTATTTGCAGCCTTACGTTTAAATGATTGTAATAGATTGGATATCAGTGAAGATAATATTAATATGGTTATGCCATACTTATATGAACTTTTGCAAAAAAAGAAGATGTTAAATCAACTTGATGAATTAAATCTTTTATTTGAAGAAGATTTTGAACATAAATATACAGATGTGTATAAGGTAATTAAAAGTTTAGATCCTTTATTTGCTGAGGTAAATGATGATGTTTTATCTATTATAGTTGATAATAGTCTTGCATGTGAAATTATTAAAACAGATTCTATGTTTAAAAAAGAAGATATTGTAGATATAGCTAAAAATATAAAATCAAAATTAAAGAAGAAGGATAAAGTAAAGGAGATTAAGTTGCATGCGTTTAACTAATGATTTTAAAGATTATGAAATAATCGATGCTGGTAATGGTGAAAAATTAGAAAATTGGAATGGTATTATTCTTCGCAGACCTGATCCACAGGCTATGTGGGATGTTCCTAATTATGATGAATGGAAAAAAGCCGATGCTCATTATATAAGAAGCAATAAAGGTGGAGGAATGTGGAACTTTAAAAAGAAAATACCAGATCACTGGAATGTTTGTTATAAAGAACTAACTTTTAAAGTGAGTCCAACGGATTTCAAACATACAGGACTATTTCCAGAACAAGCTGTAAATTGGGATTATATGATGAATAAAATTAAAAATGCTGGTAGACCTATTAAAGTGTTAAATCTTTTTGCATATACCGGTGGCGCAACAATGGCATGTTCTAAAGCCGGAGCATCTGTAGTCGTTCATGTTGACGCATCAAAAGGTATGGTAGAATGGGCTAAAGAAAATATGCATTTATCTAAACTTGATAACAATTTCATTCGCTTTATTGTTGATGATTGTATGAAATTTGTTGAAAAAGAAGCAAGACGTGGTAATAAATATGATGCCATTATTATGGATCCTCCATCATATGGTAGAGGTCCTAATGGTGAAGTTTGGAAGTTTGAAAAAAATATTTATAATTTAATTGATGCTTGTATGAAAATACTTAGTGATAAACCCTTATTTTTTCTTATCAATTCTTATACAACAGGTATTTCTAATACCGTATTAAATAATATTTTAAAAACAACAATGCTAAAAAAATATAAAAATGGCAAGATAGAATCTGGAGAAATAGGATTACCAATTACGCGTGATAATTTAGTATTACCATGTGGTATATATGGATTATGGGAAGAAAATGATTAAAATTTTATATGAAGATAATCACTTACTTGTAGTTGAAAAACCAATAAATATTCCTGTTCAAGCAGATGATTCAAAAGATAAAGATTTGCTTTCTATGTTAAAAGAATATATTAAGGAAAAATACAAGAAACCAGGTAATGTATATTTGGGACTTGTTCATCGATTAGATAGACCTGTAGGTGGTGTAATGGTGTTTGCTAAAACGTCAAAGGCAGCGTCAAGACTAAGTGAGCAAGTTAGAAATCATAGTTTAAAAAAAGAGTATCATGCAGTAGTGATTGGAAATATAAATAATAAAGGTAACTATTTTGATAGATTACTTAAAGATGAAAGACATAATAAAGTAAGTGTAAACACAAAAGGTAAAGAAGCAAAACTTAGTTATGAAAAGGTTTCATATAAGAATGGCTTATCACTTGTTAAAATAAATCTTGAAACAGGTAGATCTCATCAAATAAGAGTACAATTTTCTTATCATGGATATCCCCTATATGGAGATCAAAAATATAATGAAAGTTCTAATGTTGGTGAACAAATCGCTCTTTTTGCAACCTCTCTTTCTTTTGCTCATCCAGTAACAAAAGAACAATTAACTTTTAGTATTAATTATCCAAATAAATATCCATGGAATATTTTTAACACATGATTTATGTGTTTTTTCTTGGTTTTATAGTATTTTTTATTTAGACAAGAAAAAAAGACCTCCATATATTATTAATAAGGAGGTGTTTTATGGCTTCACAGAGGATAGAACAATTAAAAGAAAACTTAAAAATAAGAAATAAATTACTTAGTATAGGTATAGGTTGTCCAATTACTGGTCCAACAGGCCCACGTGGTGAAATGGGTTCAGCCGGTCCAACAGGTCCTATTGGATTACAAGGCCCAATGGGACCTCAAGGGAAGCAAGGTAATATTGGTCCAACCGGGCCCCAAGGTGAGATAGGTCCAACAGGGCCTATTGCAAGTTCGTCAAATGAAGGTTTATTTTCAGCGGGATTTATAGATACTCAGGAAACAGGTGATATGGTCTTCCAAGATCCATGGTTTATACCAAATCAATCTTCATATTTTAAATTAATAGGTGATAAGGAATTAGAGGTTCAACCAGGAATATATGAAATAACTTTTTCAGGTTTAATAGAAGATGCTGATACGACACATGGAGCGACATTATATCTTCAAACTGATGAAGGTTCAGCCATCAAAGATTTGACATTTAATTTACCTATTGATAGTGGAAAACAAATGCATTTTTCACAAACCATAATTTTTAGATTCGAAAAAGTAACTATTTTAAAAGCCTCATCTAGTATATTAGGTGATACGGGTACATCTAGTGTTACTATATCAGATGTTAATTTACTTATTAAAAAAGTTCATGAATAAAAAGAGAAAATTACATATTCTATAAACATATACTTATATAGGTGATTTTATGTTAAAACTAAAAGTATTTATTCTTTTTTTGACAATAACAAGTATATTTTGTATAAATATTGGTTATGCTGATAATAGTGAATTACCATTATTAGGAAAAGTAATTTACATAGATCCTGGTCATGGTGGTACGGACCCTGGTGCTATATATAAAGATATTCATGAGGCAGATATTAATCTTAGTATTAGTAAAAAGTTATATGACATATTGCTTAAAAATGGTGCTATTGTTTATTTGACTAGGGATGGTGATTATGACTTATCTGTTACGAATGCTATTAATAGGAAAAGAAGTGATTTATCAAGAAGAGCAAATGCAATAAATTCATCTATGTGTGATATGTATATCTCTATTCATTTAAATGCAGAATCATCTAGCACATGGCATGGTGCCCAAGTTTTTTATGATGATGTTAATCCTGAAAATAAAAAAATTGCTGAAATAATGCAGACGGAATTTTCTAAAGTGTTAAAGACAAAAAGAGAATATAAAGAAACAAATGAAATGTATTTACATAAAAGGGTAGAAAGACCAGGTATACTTGCTGAGGTTGGTTTTTTAACAAATCCAAATGAAAGATATTTACTTATGCAAGATACATATCAAGAAAGAATAGCGTTAACCATTTATAATGGTATTGTAAAATATCTTAATTAACATGAAAAAAACATATAAAACACATTTTTTAACCAAAATTAACTTTTATAATCAATAATGAAATCCATGACAAGTAGTTTACATTGTATACATAAAAAATAGTTAAAAATTCTTAATTTATGATATACTAAAATTGATATATTATAATAAAAATAGGGGTGACTATATTTATGGCAAATAAAATATTTAAAAATTTGGATGAGCAAGTAGAAATACTAAGAAATAAAGGATTAGTTATAAAAGATGATAATTATACTAAAGAAGTTTTACTTAGAGAAAATTATTTCTTTGTTAGTGGATACAGACATTTTTTCATTGACTCTAATAATGTAACTAACAAATCTAAAAATTTCTTACCAGGTACTACTTTTGATGAATTATATGGTGTATTTAATTTTGATAGAAGAATGCGTAATATAATGTTTAAAAATATTCTTATTATTGAAAATAATATTAAGTCTATTATAAGTTATCAATTATCTAAAAAATATGGATTTAAAGATAAAGATTATTTAAATCCTAAAAACTTTACAACTGATCCTATGAAGTCAAGACAAGTAAATGATGTTCTTGATAAAATGAAAAGACAAATTAGAGTAAATGGACGTAAACATTCAGCAACTCTTCATTATATGTCTAATTATGGATATATTCCTATGTGGATTTTAGTTAAAGTATTATCATTTGGTATGATATCTGAATTATTTGCTATATTAAAAGGTGAAGATAAAAAAGCAATTGCTAACTTTTATGATGTGGATTCAGATACATTAGAAATTTATTTATCTTTACTTGCTAATTTTAGAAATTTATGTGCCCATGAGGATGTTTTATATGACCATAGAACCAATAGAGTAATTCCTAATAATAAATATCATTATAGAATGGATATTGAAAAGAAGGATAATGAATATATATATGGTAAAAATGATTTATTTGCTATAGTAATTATTATGAAAATAATGCTTACCCCTGATGAATTTAAATTACTTGTAGATGAGATTGATTATGAAATAAATATATTAGATGCTAAAATAGATGTTATTCCTCTTGATTCTATTTTTAATAGAATTGGATTTCCAAGCAACTGGAGAGAAATAGCCTATTTAGATTAGGAGGCATAAATGAAAAAGAAAATATTATATGTAGTTTCTATTTTGATATCCGTTTTAATAAGTTCTTCAGCAACCTATTTTTATGTTGAATATAAATTTAATAATTTAGATACTAGTAAAGATAAAGTTGTTACTGAGGTAAGTATAACAGAAGAAAATACTATTAAGTCATCTGTTAGTAAAATATATGATGCTGTTGTTCTTGTTCAGACATATACTAATAATCATGCACTAGGTAGTGGAACAGGTTTTGTATATAAAACAGATGATAATTATGGTTACATCCTTACCAATCATCATGTTATTGAAGATGCTACAACAATTGAGGTTACAAATAATGCTAATCAAGTTGTAGAGGCTACATTACTTGGTAGTGATGAATATTCCGATATTGCTGTTCTTAGAATAGATAAAGATGCTGTTATGGAAGTTGCAACTATCGGTGAAAGTACTAAAATGGAACTTGGTGATACAATATTTACGGTTGGTTCGCCACTAGGTCAAAAATATATGGGAACAGTGACTAAAGGAATATTGTCTGGCAAAGATAGAACTGTTACGGTGGATTTGTCTTCAGGATCAGCTAGAATGGAAGTATTACAAACTGATGCAGCAATTAATCCAGGAAATAGTGGAGGACCACTTGTTAATGCAAATGGTGAAGTAGTTGGTATTATTTCTCTTAAACTTGTTCAAGATGAAATAGAAGGTATGGGATTTGCTATTCCTATTGAGATGGCTATGTCTGAAGTAGAATTGCTTGAAAAGGGAGAAAAGATAGAAAGACCGGTAATAGGTGTTGAACTTATTGATGCAACTAGTACATATAGTTTATATTTATATAAGATTAATTTAGATTCAAATGTAAAATCAGGTGCTGTTGTTGTCAAAGTAGAAGATGGTTACCCTGCTGCTAAAGCGGGATTAAAAAAAGGTGATGTAATCGTTAAAATAGACGATACAGAAATAGAAGATACTAGTCATTTAAGATATGTATTATATAAATATAGTGTCGGTGATGAAATTAAATTAAAAGTTATTCGTGATAATAAGGAAATAGATGTAACTTTAAAATTAGAAAAGAATGCTTAAAAATGTAGTAATTATTTGCTACATTTTTTCTTTATACTGCTTACATTTTTTTCTTGCTTGCATATATTAATATAGGTGATTATAATGAATTATAATTTTGTAATAGATGCAAGTCATGGTGGTAGTGATAATGGTGTCAGTGGGAATAATTTAGTAGAAAAAAATTATAGTTTAGATGTATCTAAATATATTTATAACAAATTAAATAATTTAGGCTATTCTGCTACTTTAGTAAGAAGTACAGATGAAAGTTTATCTAATGATGATAGAATAAGTAGAATTTTAAATGCATATGGTAATAAAAATAATGTTATTGTTATATCTAATCATTTAAATGAAGGAAATGATGAAGGGGTAGAAATAATATATGCACTAAGACATGATAATGTACTTGCAAATGATATAGCGTCTTCTTTAGAAAAAAGTGGGGTAATGGTCAACAAAGTTTTTCAAAGAAGATTGCCTAGTGATACATCAAAAGATTATTATTTTATACAAAGAGATACAGGTAATACAATACCAATATCTATTTATTATGGTTATGTTGATAATAAGGATGATGTAGATAATTTTAAAGATTATCAAAAATATGGGGATGCTATTGTAAGCGGAATACTTGCATATGTAAAAAATATTCCTGTTACTAGTGATGGTGAAACTTACATAGTTAAATCAGGAGATAGTTTATGGTCAATTGCTAAAAGATATGGTGTAAGTATTGATGATATAAAGAAAGTAAATAATTTATCAAGTAATCTATTAAATATTGGTCAGGTGTTAATAATACCAAGTGAGGAAGAATCACCTGAAATTGGGGATTTTATTGTATATACTGTATCAAGTGGCGATAATTTATATAAAATTGCAACCAAATATAATTTAACAGTAGATGATTTAGTTAATTATAATGATTTAGCAACTACTAATTTAAGTATAGGTCAGCAACTATTAATACCAGTTCAAAAAACAAATGAA
The DNA here is from genome assembly GCA_900547995.1 of uncultured Mycoplasmatota bacterium. Taxonomy (GTDB): domain Bacteria; phylum Bacillota_I; class Bacilli_A; order RF39; family UBA660; genus UMGS1045. The sequence continues at coordinate 803 of URIY01000046.1, read as the reverse complement.
ACACAAACTTATATAGTTAAATCAGGAGATACATTATATAGTATAGCAAGTAAATATGGAATAAGTGTTAATGCTTTAAAAAATTATAATAATTTGACAACTAATGTACTTAGTATAGGTCAAAAATTAAATATCCCAGTGACAAGTGAACAACCATCTTCTAACTATTTAGATTATGTTGTAAAAAAAGGAGATAGTTTATATAGTATTGCAAGCAAATATAATACAAGTGTAAGTGATATTATGAAAATAAATAATTTAAATACTAGTTTATTAAATATTGGGATGGTTCTTAAAATACCAGTTCAGTCTTCAGAAATAACATATATTGTACAATCAGGAGATAACTTATATAGCATTGCAAGCAAATATAATACAACTATAGATTCTATAAAAAACAAAAATAATTTAACAAGTAATAATTTAAGTATAGGCCAAATTTTAATTATATAGTACTTATAAAAAATATTAATTCTTATATGAAATATTTTATTCAATTATAGTTAATTATTATTTGTAAATAATGGATTTGTCAATATTAATAAAAATTTTCTAATAAGAAATTTAATGTGTTGAATATTACAAATAATAGAAAAAATTTTATACATATATTTGTATTGAATTTATTTGATGAAACGTTTGATAAAGATATTGATCTACATGGTAAATGCATACAACATTTATGCTACAAGTTAATTATATCAAGAATTTATTATGAGAAAAATCACCCTATTTTTAATGAAAAATATCAGTAAAAAAGAGTAAAACTAATAAATAAAATATAAATAGGTAATATTTAGCAA
>URIY01000045.1 GCA_900547995.1 uncultured Mycoplasmatota bacterium | reverse complement strand
CTTCACTTCTAAATAATGCTTTAAACATAGCATCGTTTAATAGATTTATTTCTTTCTTGTTCATTTAAACTCCTTCTAGTAAGGCCTTACAGAAAGAAATTTATCATATATTTTAAAGCATTACAAACCCGTGATTTAGGAAATTAGTATCATAAAAATACTCAAATATTAGAAATCTGTATAACAGATTTTCCATATCGGAGTATTCTTTATACCAAATTTGTTAATTTATATAAATTTAAAAAAATGTATTAATTTTTAGTTAATACATTTTCGATATTTAATATACTTATCTTTATTAATCATTATAATAAACGCTTTCCCATGACATAACCATGTGTGATATACGTATTTTACTTGTATCAGAATTATAATAACATGTATCATTATTTGAATCAAATTGGCAATTATCTGAATCACAGGCCATACAAGGAAATTGTGAATATGTATAATTAACATCAATAGGAATTATATTATATACAGGAGATTCTTGACCTTCACATCCATTGCATATATCAAGATCATATGTTAAATAATATATACCATTTTCCACTTTTATATCTTTTAGTTTTGCTCTTTTCCCAGAATAGGATTCAACAACAATACCATCTTTATCAATCTCTAATGTTGTACTTGATGATGAGTCTTTATAAGTTCCTATGTAACAAGAAAAATCACCATTTAATACTTGCTCTTCACATTTATCCTTTATTTTTCCTTCCAAATTTATAATTGGTAATTTCTTTTCATATGTTGCTTCTACTTTTGCAACAATAAAATGTGTTTTAGCATAAATACCAGCACTCACAAATGCTCCTATTTCCATTTTTCCATCTATTTCATCTTTATTAGATGAATTCATATAATTTATTTGTCCATCGGCATATATTCCAAGTGGTGCTTCTATACCAATTTCCATAAGCTTGCAAAAATTAACATTTACTTTTGGATTTAATCCTAATTTTGCTTCTGCTTTTCCTAGAGCATTATAAGAACTATCTTCAATACTAAAATCAAAATTTTTATAAAAGCCTTTATCATTATATCCAAATAAAATATTAAAATTATTTTTAACACTTAAATCGGCTTTTAAAACTAGTTCTAATTCTTTTATAAGCCCCATCTCTAAATCAACATTTAATCCTAAAACAGGCGTTGGAATAACCATTTTACCAAGCGTTATATCATCTTTTGATGTATCACTTTTAGCCTTATCTAATATATCTTTAAATAAACCAACTTTAATATTTAAATCATCATTTACATCTTTATCAAAATTAAATTTATATTCTTTAGTTTCAATAGGACTAATATTAAAATCTGTATTAACATCTATATCAAGACTAGCGCCTATATCTTGTTTAAATAATGTTATATCGGCATGGGCTTTTAATTTAATGATAAATTCAATATCTAGTTTCATATCATGATTCTCTAAGGCATCTTTAAATATTGCTTTATTGCCATGATTTAAATTAATACTAACTAAAACTTTAGCACTACCATCTTTTTGCGGTGTTACTTTTATATCTAAAATATCCTTAGCATAAACATTTGGAACAATATTATCTAAAAGACCATTTTCAGCAATAGCAACCTCAATATAATCTTTTAATTCTTCATTAGATATAAAATTATTTAATTCTAGATTAAATTCTCCGTATATATCTAACTCTTTAAATAATTCATCTAAAGTAGGAGCACTTGCTTTAATTGTATAATTGTTATTTTCCTTATTAATTTCGTTTACTTTAAAAGCAAAAACTTGATTATCATTTTGATAATATAAAATATCATCTTTTTTAAATTCTTTGTTAGATGTAATAGTATAATAATTCTCATCTTGTGTAATATTAGTAATAATATTAGAATTTACTTTAATAATATTATCATTTAATACTTGTGTATTAGAATTAGGTCTAACTATTGTAAAATATAAAGTTTTAATATCCTTTAATTTTTCATCCGAAAACCTTGCATTTTCCAAAGTAATTTTATATGTTTTTCCTTCTTCATACTTTTTATTAGAAGAAATAGTATAATAATTTTCTTTTTTACTTACGTTTGTTTCTACTTCTTTTTCATTTTCATCAACTATGTTATATTTAATTTTTTCTTCTTCACTTAATACACTAAATTTAATATCCGCACTTGCTTTCATTAAATAATAGTCACCATTATCATACTGAATTAAATAATCACTATTATTATCTATTTTTAATGTATTACCAACAATAAACTTATCATCACTATTTCTTTTTGTAAAATAATAGATAAGACCACTTGCAGCAATTAATATTAAAGCAATACTAATAATAACAATTTTCTTATCTCTAAGTAAATTTTTCATTTAAATCTCCCCTTTATGTTTAAATATATTAATTATATTTAACAAATCTATCCGTAAATGAAGAATACTTACTACTTGGAAAATTAACTAAAATACGAGGATTAATTCTTCTAGCATTAAATGTTGATATATAGTAATAATCTTTTAAATAAAGACCTGTTGCAACAACAAAATGAACATGTGCTCCATATGCACAAGCATCATGATCCGAATATGCCCCACCCATGATACCTATTTGTGTATCACGACTTACAACATCACCTTCTTCAACATAAACTCTTCTTAAATGCCAATATGATGTTGTATATGTTTCTCCATTTCTTAATCTATGCTGAATATAAACAATATTTTTACCACAGTATTGGTTTCTTGATATAGCAACAACAAGTCCAGCGCCAGCTGCATATACTGGGGTATTATTATCAGTTGTAGAAACATCTATTCCGCCGTGGAAAGAATACAATACTGATGTATCTCTATCAGGATAACCAAATTCTTGAGTTACATATCCTACTTTAAGAGGCCTAAATAATTCAGTTGTTTCAGGTAATTTTTGTGCTGTACATACATCTAAGTCATCTTCACTTTTACAACCCATATCCTTATACATTTGAATTGCATCTTCTTTCATACGAATTTCTTCTTCAATAGATACCATTTCTTCTTCATATCCAGCAAGATTATTATTTAAACTTTTAAGTAATACTTCTAATTTTTCTTGTTTTTCTTTAAGTTGTTTCTTTTTTTCATCTAATTCTTTGGTTTTCTTATTATTAGCATCAATTTTTTCATTATATTCTTTAATTAAGGATTTATTATATTTGGTAAGTTGTTCGGATATAGCCATACGATATATAAAATCAGTAAAGCTTTTAGCACCAAAAGCATACTCTAAATAAGCTGATTCACCATTTGATTTTTGATAAAAATTCATTATATCTTTAATTTGTTTTTCTTTTTCTTTTATTTCATCATTTAATAAGCTTATTTCATTATTTAAGTTAACAATTTCTTCATTAGCAGCCGTAATATCTTTTGTTGCATTATCAATGTTTTGTCTTGTTGCTGCAATTTCTTCTTCTGTTTGCTTTTTTCCTTCTTCTTGAGCTGCATAATCATCCTTGTATTTTTGTAGTTCTCTTTCCACATCTCCAAGAGTTTGTGCCTTTACTCTTACATTTGGTACAATTATATAAGGTATTATTAAAATAATAATACAAAATATATTCAAAATTTTTTTAATCATTTTACATCAATGCTCCTTTAAAGCAGCCCTAATTATTTTATAATTTGGGCAATATTTATTAACTAAATTCCAAAAATCTTTAGAATGATTAAAATAAACTAAATGACTTAATTCATGTATAATTACATAATCTAACTTTTCTAAGTCATATCTCATTAGTAAACTATTTAAAGTAACCGTTTTAGTTTTAATATTACAAACACCCCATCTTGTTTTCATTTCTCGAATTTTTAAATTAGGAAAAGGTATTTTTTCGACAAATTTTTCATAATTTAAACACAAATGTTTCTGATAAATATCTAACATTTCTTTTTTATACCATTTATCAAAACATTTTTGTTTTTTTACTATAATAAAATCATTTTGAAATACAACATCACTAATATTTTCATTAAAAATAATAACATATGGCTTACCTAAATAATAAAATCTCTCATCATTTATATTTTTCTTCTTTGTAATATTAATCATTTTTTTTATACTATTTTTATTATTATTAAGTATTGATAAGACTCTTCCTTTAGTTATAAAATAACTTGTATTAACAACAATATTTAAATCTTTATCTATTCGAATATAAGTATTTTTATTACCTTTTTTATTTATTATAACATTATATTCTTCATCATCAATTATATATTTCATTAGTGAAAAAGACTCCTATTACCATTAAATATAGCACTCCTATAACATTTTTGGATCGCTATATCAAGTTTTTTTGTAAATTCTTTTTTATTATTATTTGTAACATTATCATAACTTTTTAAAAGAATAGAATATTCAAAATATTTGTTATTTTCAAGTAAATTAGGATTTTCTCTTAATTCTTTTCTAAAATTTAAAAAACTATAATAGTAATCACTATATTCTTTTGAAAGTTTAGAAATATTATAAAAATAAATGGTTATAAAAATAGATGGTACTACCATAAAGAAGCCTATTATAAAATAATATTTTAATAAAATATTTAATATAAATAATATTATACCCATTCTTTGTATAAATTTAACTTTACTATAATCTAACTTAGGTTCAAATATTTTACTATGATTACTACTAACATATACTAATTTTTTCCAAATTTGGTAACTCATTAGAAAAGATGAACTACCTGAATTATTTTTACAAAAACTATCTATTTTCTTTAAAGAAACTTTATTATCACTACCAATTGTATTAAATAACAAATCAATTATATTAAAATCAGCTTTAGATAAATCTTCATCATCGCAATTTTTTATTAAAATAAAATCATCATTTGCTTTATTTAATATTATTTTCTTATCATCAATTAACTTTACTATAGTTGATGTCAGTAATTCAGGCTTAATTTTTTTATAAATAATAAGTGATAAATCAGAAAGTGGCATATCGGTATTTTTAATATCTATAATATTATCATAATCATATGGCTTACTATTATTTAAATAAAGTCTAATCATTAAATATATGTAATATAAATACCACAAAACCATAATGATATAAAAAACTATTTTAAATGCCTTCATCCTATCACCTACCATACATACATTTTATCATAAAAAAAAAAGTTTTTAAATAACTTTTTAATTCTTTATCATATTTAGGACTTTATCATTATCACTGGAAACAATATAAATTAAATAACCATTATATGTTGTATATAATCCATTTTCAACCAATTCTTTTTGCTTAGGAAAATAATTCATACCTACCCACTGACTATTATATGAATCAATAAAATTTTCAAATTCTTTTTTAGTACTTTCATTACTTGGATGAGCAATAAAAACAATTGATGCATCATCATATTTTGTTGAAGATAACATTAAAGTTTCATCAAATTTACTTACATCAATACTATATCGATTTGATATTGTATCAGTATTTACCACCTCATGATTAGAAAAATATTCACTAGAACTTAAAGTTTGTTCTACTTTTTTTAAGTCTAGTTTATTATTCTTAACTCCGCATCCTATAACACACAAAAAACAGATTAAACTTAATAATATTTTTTTCATTTTATCCCTCTATTTCTTCTAGGATAATATTATCAAATTATAATTTTTTTGTCAAAGGATTTTTATAATTATCTATATTTTGTTCTTTATTTAAATTTACACTATTAGAACAACTTAAATTTTCACAAGTTTGTTCTATTTTTTTTCTTAAATCATATGATCTTTTAATTAGATTTCTTAAGTCTTTATCAAGCATTTTTATCATTTCATCATTTTTATTAAAATCTTTATTATTCTCTTTTATTATTTTTTTATAAAATCTAATATCATTTCTACTAAGTGTTTTCGCTTCATCAGATATAGCATATAAATAAATTAATGTTAATCCTGTAAAAGAAGCAATTGTATATAATAAATGGTTTAAAAAAAGCCCTGTCGCAAAATTAATAATTAGAAGAAGAATAGTAAAAAGATAATACAAAGATGTATATAATGAAAACATTTTCTTTGCTTTCTTAACCTTTTCTATTTGCTTTTTATATTTATTATTTTCTTCCTTAAGCATCTCATTTTTAACTTTTATTCTTTCAATTTCAATAATTAAATCTTCCTTGGAAATATTAACGGAATTATTTTCAATAGTAAGTATTCGTAACTGTTTTAATTCTTCATTTATATTCATTTATAATCACATTCCTTGAAAATATATCTTATCACAAACAAAAGAATTGTCAATTATTAAAACAATTCTTCTTTTAAATGAGGATTTTTAAGTACCTCTATTAATTTATCTATTTCTTCATAAGTATTATATAAATAGAAACTTAGGCGGCATGTATTTTTAATACCTATTTCATCTTTTAATATTTTAGCACAATGATTACCAGCTCTTACACATATTTTGTATTTATTAAGATAAACTGCCAAATCCTGAGCAAAAACATCTTTATAATTAAAGGCTATAATTCCACTTTCAGTATTTTCATTATATATAATAATATTATCTATTTCTTTAAGTCTTTTAAGAGCATATTCTTTTAAATTCTTTTCATAATTTTCTATTTTATCCATCCCTATTTTATTTAAATAAGAAATAGCTTCACCAAAAGCAATAACACCTTCGATATTCTGTGTACCAGCCTCAAATAAATATGGAATATCTTTATATTGTCTTGTTCCATCACTAACAAAACTTGCATTCATTCCACCACCAAAAGCAAGCGGTGTCATATTATTTAAGAATTCTTCTTTAGCGTACATTATACCAACACCAGTTGGTCCTAACATTTTATGTGCTGAAAAGGCTAAGAAATCAATATCTAAATCTTGAACGTCAATCTTTAAATGCGGAACACTTTGAGCACCGTCAACAACAACTAAAATATTTCTTTCATGGGCATATTTTATAATTTCTTTAATAGGTCTAATATCCCCTACAACATTTGTAATATGCGCGATACTTATAACTTTAGTATGATTAGTTATACTTTTCTTTAAAGTTTCCAATTCTAAAATATGATTTTCATTTAAAGGTATATAATTTACCTTTATTTGATTGGTATTTTCTAACTCAAACCATGGAAGGATATTTGATGCATGTTCTGCCTTCGTTATTAAAACTTCATCATCTTTTTTTAAATAATTTTTAAAATATCCAAATATTATTTGATTAAGAGACATCGTTGCACCACTAGTAAAAATTATCTCTTTAGCCTTTTTAGCATTAATAAAATCTTTAACTAAACTCCTAGTATTTTCATACTTTTCATCAACAATTAAGCTAAAATCATAGTCTCCACGATGGGCATTAGCCGTATATTTCGTATAGTAATCCTTAATACTATATAAAACACACTTAGGTTTAAATGTTGTTGCTCCATTATCAAAATAGATATAACCATTATTTAATACCTCAAAATCTTCTCTGTTCAATCATTTCACCTCCAATATTTTTTTACTAAATTATCAATATATTCTTCATAATTTTCATTTAATTCTTTATTCATAAAACCTTTTACTAATAATTTTGTTGCATCTATTTTACTTATACCACGACTTTGAATATAAAATAAATCATTTTTATCAAAATCACTAATATGTGCTGAGTGATTAGCACTTACATTTTCTTCATCAATAAGTAAATTAGGATTAATTTGACATTTATGATTTGTTAAATTAATAATACGATTATCTTGCATAACATCTGATTCTATCATACCATTTGGTACAAAACCAGTTACATTAAAAATTAAATGACCATCTTCAATATTAATTCCATTAGTTACAACCTTACTTATTGTTTTTTTAGCATTATGATTTACAACAATATTATATAGTTCATTATAATTACAAATGGTTTTTAAAACATAATTAAGTCGACCATTTTCACCATTTAAATTAAATATTTCGTTTTCCTTAACTATATGAGCATCATTTATTTTATCAATAACTACATCACTGTTTTTTCCTAATTTATAATCATATTTAACTTTGTAATCATTGCCTTGTTTTTTATCAATTAGTGTAAATTTTACGTTATCACTTACATTTATTACAACATTTATTTTTTTATTTTCTTCTATATTATATTCAATTTCTAATAAACTATCATTTAAGATGTCCAAACTTATTTTATTTATAAGGCTATCATTTTCACTTAAATCATTAAAAGTGATACTTTCATCTATATTAATATCTATATTGTTATCAGTTATTATTATTTTATTGTTGTTCATTTACATCACCGTATGCATCATAACCATTTTCTTCTATTTCTTTAACTAAAGAATAATCACCTGTTTTAATAATATGACCATTTTTCATAACATGAACATAATCAGGTTTAATATATTCAAGTAATCTATTATAATGTGTAATTAATAAAACTCCTGGTTTGTTATCTTTATAATAATCCATAACATTTGTACCAACAATTCTTAAACTATCTACATCAAGTCCTGAATCTATTTCATCTAACATTATCATTTTAGGTTTTAAAATATACATTTGAAGTATTTCATTTTTCTTTCTTTCACCACCAGAAAAACCTTTATTAACCCCTCTATGAATCATATCTTTATCCATTTTTAATTTTTCCGTTGTGCAATCAAGTTCTTTAATAAAACCAAATAAATTAAATTCATCATTATTTTGAGATCTAAGAGCTGTTCTTAAAAAGTCAGCATTAGTAACACCATCTATTTCAATAGGTAGTTGCATACCTAAAAAAATACCTAATCGTGCTCTTTCATCGACACTAAGTTCATTTAAAAGTTTATCATCAAAATATATTTGGCCACTTACAATCTCATAATTGTCATCACCCATAATAACTTTTGTAAGGGTTGATTTACCAGTACCATTTGGTCCCATAATCGCATGAATCTCTCCACTTTTTATTTCTAAATTAAATTTATTTAAAATAACTCTATCATCAACTTTTACAGTCAAATCAACTATTTTTAAATTATGCATATAATCATCTCCGTTTACTATTTTATCAAAAAAAATTATTTTTAACAAATAAATGTATAATTTTTATTCTTTTTATGCATTATATAATAGAATATTCGCAGATATTCATGGTAAAAGAAGATTCATTCTTCTTTTTTTTATTTTTTTATTGTATACTACCATTAAAGGATGTGATAAGAAATGTTTGATTTTAATAAAGATTATCTATATCACGCATCAAATAAATTAGATGCAATTTTAAAATCAGGATTTATTTTGTCAAAAGAAAAAATAGGAGGATATTATAATATACCATGTGGCTTTAACTCTAATAATTATATATCTCTTTCTAAGAAAGTCACAAATAAATTTGATTTAAAACGTATTGTCAAGACTAATATAGATACATTAAAATTAGACGAAATATATGATTTATTAAATATCCTAGATGATTTAGAAGAAAGCAATCAAGCTTTTTATAGATATGCTGCTCTATACCCAACCTTTATCTTTAATTGCAACATTGGCGAAATCAATACAAACTTTATAGATAGTGAAGATACCAATAAATATAAAGGTAATAATTATATGAGATATTCTAATTTACTTGGTGAATTTCATATAAAAGATCTAATTGATATAAAAACATGTGTGGCTGTTGCTCTTCCATATGAAATAAATATGTTTAGATATAATCTCGAAAATCAAATAAGAAAAATTTGTAAAAAAACTTCTTATGATACATTAATAAAAATATATAAATTAAAGACTTTAAGTCAATTTTTACTTATTGAAAATTACTTACCTGATGTACCTATTATCGATATTTCTAGTCAAAAAGTTTTAACAAAATCATTATTTAATGATATAATTTAAACATAAGGAGGATTTATATGGACTGTATTTTTTGTAAAATTTCCCAAGGAATTATACCATCATATACTGTATATGAAGATGAAACAATTAAATGTTTTTTAGATGTTAACCCTGATAGTAATGGTCATCTTTTAATTATACCTAAGGAACACTTTCTAGGATTACAAGAAATTGATGATAACGTTCTTATGCATATTATGAAAAGTGCTAGAAAGATGGAAGAATTACTTAAAGATAAACTTAATATTGATGGTTTAACATTAGTTCAAAATAATGGAGATATTCAGGAAGTTAAACACTTTCACTTACATTTAAAACCTTATTATAAAAATAAACAAGAAATAATAAAGGTTGAAGATATTTATAATAAATTAAAAGAGTCATAAAGATAATTAAATAAAAAACTGATATTATGAAATTTATTTTCACTTTATCAGTTTTTTATTTATTAATTTTATTTTAATGTTTTTTTAATAATTTCTTAAATTTTATTACAATTTTTTTATTTCATTAATAGGTAACCCAGTATACTTAGATATTAATTCATAGTTATTTGTATCTTTTAACATTGCTTTAGCAATCTCTATACTTTTTTCTTTTTTACCTTCACCAAATCCTTCTTCCTTTGCTTCTTTTATTTTTATCTTTTCACCACTTATTCTTAATTTTTCTAAGTCTT
>URIY01000044.1 GCA_900547995.1 uncultured Mycoplasmatota bacterium | reverse complement strand
GCAAGACTTATTTCAGTTTGTTAATTAAAAACGGAATTTCAAATTAAATTTCAGGATGAGAATTTTAAAACCGCATATTTAATTTACATAATACTTAATACATGGTATAATGATAAATAGGTGATTTCATGAAAAAGATTACTGTAATTAGTTTTATATGCATTATTATTGATCAATTAATTAAGATTATTGTTACAAATAATATTGCTTTAAATACAGAACTAATAATTATTGATAATTTTTTTTCTTTAACAAATGTTCGAAATGATGGAGCAGCATTTAGTATTCTAAGTGGAAATAGAATATTTCTTATTTGTGTATCCTTATGTGCTCTTATTCTATTATATTTTCTTTTTGTTAAAGACAAAAAATTAAAAAATATAGATAAAATTATATATGGTGTATTACTTGGTGGCATAATTGGAAACTTAATTGATAGGGTTTTGTATGGTTATGTTATTGATTATTTAAGTTTTAATATTTTTGGATATAGTTTTCCAATCTTTAATTTTGCAGACATTTGTATTGTTTTATCTATGATTGGTCTTATTATATGGTCATGTATAGGTGGTAAAAATGGATAATATAATTATAAATAATAGTGAGAATAATAAAAGAATTGATTTATATTTAATTGATAAAATAGATATGAGTCGTAGTAAAATACAAGATAAATTAAAGAAAGGTGAAATTCTTGTTAATGAAAAACAAGTTAAAAGTAGTTATATACTTAAAGAAAATGATGTAATTAGTTTTAATATTGAAGAGAAAATTGATACTGATATAGAGCCAGAAAATATTCCTCTTGATATTGTTTATGAAGATAACGATGTCATTGTTGTTAATAAGAAAAATGGGATGGTAGTTCATCCTGCACCTGGTAATAATCATGGTACACTTGTTAATGCTCTTTTATATCATTCTAAAAATTTAAGTAAGGTAAATGGTGAATTTAGACCTGGAATTGTTCATAGAATAGATGCATATACAACAGGATTACTTATGGTTGCTAAAAACGATAGAGCACATGAAATTCTTGCTAAACAGCTTGAAGAAAAAACAACTACGAGAAAATATGTGGCTCTTGTATGGGGTGTAATTGAACATGATACAGGAACGATTGATGCGCCAATTGGAAGAGATGAAAAAGATCGTAAAAAAATGGCAGTTACAAGTTTAAATAGTAAAAAGGCTATTACCCATTTTAGAGTGCTTGAACGATATAAAAATGCAAGTTTAATTGAGTTACAACTTGAAACAGGAAGAACACATCAAATAAGAGTACATATGAATTATATAGGTTATCCTGTTGTCAATGATCCTGTTTATGGAAGACGTAAATTAATCAATAATGATGGGCAGTGTTTACATGCTAAAACTCTTGGTTTTGTTCATCCAACAACGGGCAAGTATATGGAATTTACAAGTGAATTACCTGATAAATTTATAAATATTTTAAATATCATAAAGGAGGGATAATATGGACGGATTAATAGTTGATAAACAAGATGAATTAGTAATGAAATTACTTCATTATTTTATTACTGAAGAAGGTTATAATCCTATTGTTTTACATGGTGCTAAAAATGAAATATGGCTTGAAAATTTAGATAACCCATATAAAATAATAAGAATTGTAACTAATTATATACACAATGATGAACAATTAAATTTTGATGTATTAAGGGCAAATCAAATTGCTAAAAAGATAAAGAAAAAAACCTTTTGTTTTAAAATTAAAACACTTAGTATTTTTATTAATCTTGGTGATAATGTACATATCCTTGATAATGAAGAATATAAATTTAATAATATTGATTGTATTAATTTAAAAGATATGGAAGATATATCTAAATATCGCTTTGTTATAGATGAGTTTCCAGATATTACAAGAAATACTAAATTTCCAGAAGATGGTTTTGAATTATTTGCTAAATTATCACGAGAAATAAGTGAAAAAAGTGGTGAAGATGCGAAAAAGGCAGAGGATATTTTTCAAAAGAGAAAACCTATTATGACATATATTTTAATAGGTATAAATACTATTCTATTTGTTCTTATGTATATTTTAGGCAATGGTAGTGATGATGCCCTTACTTTGCTTAAATTTGGAGCAAGTTATCCTGATTTTATTAGAGCAGGAGAGTATTATCGCTTACTTACAAGTGCTTTTTTACATATTGGTTTTCTTCATTTCTTATTTAATAATTATGCCTTATATGTAATTGGTTCACAACTTGAAAGTTTCTTTGGAAAAACAAAATATTTAATTATCTATTTAGGTAGTGCTATATTTGGAAATTTAATGTCGTTATTATTTACAAATAGTATTAGTGCTGGTGCAAGTGGTGCTATATTTGGTCTTCTTGGTGCTCTTCTTTATTTTGGATATCATTATCGTGTTTATTTAGGAACAGTTGTTAAGTCACAAATCATACCATTAATTATAATCAATTTAGGTATTGGATTTGCTATGAGTGGAGTTAACAATGCGGCACATATTGGCGGACTTATTGGTGGATGTTTATTAGCGATGACTGTCGGTGTTAAATATAAATCAACTAAGTCTGATCAAATAAATGGTGCTGTAATGACACTTATTTATGCATCCTTCCTAATATATATGGGCTTCTTTAGATGAAATTAAATTATCAATTAGAACTAGATAAAGTACTTGATAGTATTGATAAAAATCAAAAACCAAGTCTTCTTTTACATAGTTGCTGTGCACCATGTAGTAGTTATGTTTTAGAATATTTATCTTCTTATTTTAACATAACAATTCTTTATTATAATCCAAATATAGATGAGGAAGATGAGTTTAATAAGAGGGTTAAAGAGTTAGAAAAACTAATTAAACTTATGAATTTATCTATTAAAGTAATTAATAATGGACATAGACATGAAGATTTTAAAGAAATATCTTCTGGTTTAGAAGATGAACCAGAGGGGGGTAAAAGATGTTTTAAATGTTACCGTTTAAGATTATTAGAATCTGTGTTATATGCAAAAGAAAATAACTTTGATTATTTTTGTACAACGCTTTCTATTAGTCCATTTAAAAACGCAAGTAAATTAAATGAAATTGGTTTAGAGTTAGAAAAAGAGTATGGTGTTAAATATTTAATATCTGATTTTAAGAAAAAGAACGGTTATAAAAGATCAATTGAATTATCACATATATATAATTTATATAGACAAGATTATTGTGGATGTATTTATTCTAAGATTGAAAGAGATAAAAAGAAAAAAGAATATGAAAATGTTTAAAATCATATTCTTTTTTATATTTTTCTATATAGTCCTATAGCTTTTCCTAATATTTGAACATTATCCAAAATAATAGGTGCCATTGTATCATTTTCAGGTTGTAATCTAAAATGATCTTTTTCTTTATAAAATGTTTTAAGTGTTACTTCATTTTCATCTGTCATTGCAACTATTATTTCACCATTTCTAGCAGTATTTTTTCTTTCAACAATAACAATATCGCCATCTAATATACCTGCATTAATCATACTTGTTCCACTTACTAATAAAGTAAATACTTCTTTATTATTTGGAATTAAGTATGCAGGTAATGAAAAATATTCACCAGGTTGTTCGATTGCTTCAATAGGGCTACCAGCGGTAATTTTTCCAAGTAGTGGTACATTAACAATTTGGTCATCTTTTACTTCAAATTCATTATCAACTAATAATTCGATTGATCTATTTTTAGAGTTTTGTCTTTTTATAAATCCTTTATTTTCTAGGTTAGTTAAATGTGCTTGTGTAGTTGCTGGAGATGACATATCAAGAGCACTACCTATTTCACGAACAGTAGGTGGAAATCCATGTGAACTTTTAAATTCTTTTATAAAGTTTAAAACTTGTTGTTGCCTTTTAGTTAATTCTTCCATCAAATACCTCCTTGTACATTTTTATTTTAGCATAAAAAAAATGTAAAGTCAAACATTCGTTCGCAAAATATATTGACACGAACAAATGTATGTGATAAACTAAATACAGTTAAGGGAGGAATTAAGATGAATGAATTAGTTAGAAGTAAAGGAATGATAGGTTTTGTTTTATTTATAATAGGGTTATCTTGTTTTAATGTTGTTAAAACAAATAATGAAATGAAAGTAGATAGTGACAATAGTACTTTAATAGTATTAAATGATAATTAATACTATATTTTTTTTTTATAAAATATATATTAGCAAAAATGTGAGAATATTGGCAAATTTACCCGGAATTTTGTGATTTTTGAATATTGAAACATATGAAAAAATGTGATAAAATTGTCATAGAGGTGAATTATATGACTCGTTTAAAAAGAAAAATAGATAATTATTTATTGGAGTGGAAAGATAATCCCAATAAATTACCATTAATTATAAAAGGGGCAAGGCAAATAGGAAAAACAAATGCTATTAGAAATTTTGGCGAGAACAATTATGAGGTATTTATTGAAATAAATTTTGCACTCGAGCCGGAATTTAAAACTATATTTGATAGATCATTTAATGTTAATGAGGTAATAAAAGAAATAACTCTTAGACGTCCGGAAATCGAAATTATTCCAAAACATACCTTAATCTTTTTTGATGAAATGCAAGATTGTGTAAGTACAGCAACTTCATTGAAATCTTTTAGAGAAGACGGAAGATATGATGTAATATGTTCTGGTTCACTTATGGGAATTAATTATAAAAAAATAGAATCAAATAGTGTTGGAAATAAAGAAGATTATACGTTGCATTCAATGGATTTTGAAGAGTTTTTATGGGCAAAAGGTTATAAAGAAGAAGTAATAAATGAAATGCTAGAAAGTATGATAAAATTAGAGCCACTTTCTGCTACGATGTATGATGTTATGTTAGAAAATTTTAAGGATTATATGATTACAGGTGGGATGCCAGCTATTGTAAATAGTTTTATAGAGAACAAAAATTTTGGTGGTATTCTAAAAATGCAACAACAGATATTATTAGATTATGAAGAAGATATTACAAAATATGCTGAAGGCTTAGATCAAAGTAAAATTTTAACAGTATACAAAAATATCCCTGTCTTTTTAGGAAATGAAAATAAAAAATTTCAAATAACTAAAATTCAAGATGGAGCAAGAAATAGAGAATACGTTGGCGTATTAGATTGGCTCGATAGAGCAGGAATTATCAATATTTGCTATTCATTAGATCAAGTAAGTTTACCATTAAAGGGTAATTACAATCCAAATAATTATAGAATATATTTTGGTGACACGGGATTATTAATCGGCTCACTTGATGAAGAAGCACAGGACGACTTAAGAAAAAATCAAAATTTTAATGCATATAAAGGTGCAATATATGAAAATGTAATTGCCGATATGCTAGTAAAACAAGGATATGATCTATACTTTTATAAAAATGAAAGAGGAACATTAGAAATGGATTTTTTTATTAGAGATAAAGATTATCTTATTCCTGTAGAGGTTAAGGCAAATGATAATTCTACAATATCTTTAAATAGATTAATTGATAGTGATACTTATAAGGATATTAAATATGGAATTAAATTATGTAATAAAAATATTGGTTTTAATGGTAAATTTTATACATTTCCTTATTTCTTAGCCTTTTTGTTAAAAAGGTATCTAAAAGGAAAAAAATAGTTGTCTTATAAAATATATAAGGCCTTTTTTCTTACAAATTTATATTTAGTATTAAATGAAATTTATTAATTTACTTTTTTTTAACTTTTTGATATACTCATAAAAGAGAATAAGAGGGTGCGATAATGGATAATGAAATTATTAATAATATAAAGACACTTGCTTTAGATATGATAGAAAATGCAGGAAGTGGTCACACAGGTATTGTATTAGGTGCTGCTCCTATTATATATACTTTATATTCAAGACACTTAAATATTAATTTAAATGACCCATCATGGATAAATAGAGATAGATTTATATTATCAGCAGGTCATGGGTCTGCACTTTTATATGCATGTTTATATATGGCTGGTTATAACATTACTTTAGATGATTTAAAGAATTTTCGAAAAATTGATTCTAAAACACCGGGTCATCCTGAATATGGAGTAACACCTGGAGTAGAAGTTACAACAGGACCACTTGGTCAGGGACTTGCTACAGCAGTTGGAATGGCTCTTGGTGAAAAAATACTTGGTGATAAATATGTCATACCTAAAAAAAGTGTTCTAACTATTAGTAATCATTTGATTGATTATAATGTATATGTTTTATGTGGTGATGGCGACTTGATGGAAGGTATTTCTTATGAAGCCGCATCTTTTGCAGGAACGTTAAAATTAAATAATTTAATTGTTTTATATGATTCTAATAATGTAAGTTTAGATAATAAAACAGATGTAACTTTTAATGAAAATGTCATGGATAGATTTAAAGCACTTGGCTGGAATACTATTAAAGTAAAAAATGGTAATAGTGTATCTGCTATTGATAGGGCTATTCGAAGAGCTAAAAGTTCATCAAAACCAACACTTATTGAAATAAAAACTATAATTGGCTATGGTAGTAATAAAGCAGGAACGAGTGAAGCCCATGGAAAGGCTATTGATAAATTTGAACTTGCTAAAATAAAACAAGATTTTAATATGCCAAATGAAATGTTTTATGTAAATGAAAAAGCCAAAGAAGAATTTAAAAAAATGATTTCAGCACATAGCAGTTCTAAGTATAATCTATGGGCGAATAATTATGATAATTATGTTAAGACATATTTAGGTGGCGAATATGAAAAATTAAATTATTTATTTGATAGAGTAGGTAGATATAATTTATTAGATTTTAATTGGGACTTTGAAAGAGATATGAAAGAAGAACTTCGTATAACTAATCAAACAGTAATGAATAAAATTTCTAAAATAGTTCCTAATTTTATTGGTGGAAGTGCCGATTTAGGTAGTTCAACTATGGCTGTTTTATCGGATAGTAACAACATTGTTTCTAATAATTATAATGGTAAAAATATTTATTTTGGGGTAAGAGAACATGCCATGGGAGCTATTTTAAATGGCCTATCTCTTTCTAAATTTAAGGTATTTGGATCAACTTTTTTAGCCTTTTCAGATTACCTAAAACCATCTATTCGTATGAGTGCTTTAATGAACTTGCCAGTTACATATATTTTTACTCATGACTCTGTTAGTATTGGGCAAGATGGTCCAACTCATGAACCTGTTGAACAACTTACAATGTTAAGAGCAACACCTAATCTATGCGTTTATAGACCAGCTGATGCTAAAGAATTAGTTGGTTGTTGGAATGAAATTCTTAATGCCAAAAATCCATCAGCTTTAATCATATCAAAACAAGAATTAAGTTTACTACCAGCAACGAACGCTAAATACGTAAATTTTGGAGCATACATTGTATATCAACCTATTGAAACTTTTAATGTCATTATTGTGGCAACAGGATCAGAAGTTCATACCGCCATTCATCTAGCAAACGATTTATGGAATGAAAAGAAAATAAGTGTAAGAGTTGTTAGTATGCCCTGTATGGAACTATATTTAAAACAAAATAAAGAATATCAAAAAAAATTATTACCAAGAAATATTGTAACATTTGTTATAGAAGCCGGAAGTGGTTTATCTTGGGGAAGATTTATTTATGATGAATCGTATTTAATAACTATTGATAAATTTGGAAGAAGTGGTAAAAGTAATGATGTATTAAAATCATTAGAATTTGATTACCAAAGTATAAAAATGCATATTATGTCAAAATTATAATATGACATTTTTTTTATTTTTATTATGTTATAAATAAATAGGTGAAATTTATGAGAAAATACTATTTATTTATTATTAAAAAAGAATATTATAATTTATATAGAAATAATAGTGAAAGTTTATATAAAACATTAGAAAATTTATTTTTTATGAAGAATAATAATATATCTTATGGCATATCTATATATAATCAAATATGTCAAACATTTAATGTTGATGTTTTAGATAATTATTTTCATACAAGAAAAAACTTTTATATCAGAAGAAATAAAAGAAAAATATTAGTTGATAGTTATTTAGAAAATGAAAGATATATTATAGAATTAATGTATCCATGTGCCATTATATATTGCAATAAAAATTTACCTAAAGTTCTTAAAATATTAAATTATTATGATCCTAGAATTTTTATATGTGATTTTGATAATAAAGATTTCTTTTGGAATAATAACAGCCACTGTCATAGTTATAATTATAATTTTGCAACATATAATTTAATATAAACCTTGTAAAATTATTTATTTTTTAGTAAAATACTTTTATAGGAAGGAATTGATATACGTGGGAGCATTCTTACTTGATTTATTAAAAGTACTAGGAGGACTAGTTATTGGAGCAGTTATCGGATTTTTAATTGCTCGTAAATATATGAAAAAATATATAAAAAAGAATCCACCAATAAATGAACAAATGATAAAGGCTATGATGACACAAATGGGGAGAACACCAAGTCAAAAGCAAGTAAATCAAATGATGAAATCAATGAACAAGTATATGGACTAAGAAGCATATACTTGTTTTTTGTAGGTGATGATTATGAAACCCATAATTGGTATTATTTTAAAAAAAAGTAAAAGTGAAACAGGAAGAGACATTTTATTACTATATGAAGCAATTAGTTATGCCATTAAGACTTGTGGTGGTATCCCTATAGGTATAAACAATTCCTTAGAGTATTTATATATTTGTAATGGATTTATTTTTCAAGGTGGAGATGATATAGAAAATGAAGATTTGATATTTATGAAGCATATTTTAAATTTAAATAAACCTATATTGTGTATTTGTTTAGGTATGCAAGAACTTGGATGTTTATTTGGCGGTACTATTGCAAAGGCAAGTAAAAAACATCATAGTAATTTAGATAAAGCACATACTGTATATATTAATAAAAATAGTAAATTATATCAAATTATTGGAAAGGATAAAATAGAGGTTAATAGTCGCCATTATGATAAACTTGAATATACAAGTGCCTATATATCAGCCATAAGTGATGATGGAACGATTGAAGCCATAGAAATACCTAATTATAAGTTTGGTATAGGTATTCAGTGGCATCCAGAAAATTTAATTGATATAGATGGATATAGTAAATCTTTATTTATGGCTTTCATTAATTCATGTTTGGAGGGTAAAAATGAATTTGAGTGAACTTTTAAATGTTACTAGTGGTGTAGTTATCAATAATATGAAAAGTGATAAAATATTTGATAAAATATCAATAAATAGTAAAGAAGTTCAAAAAAATAGTTTATTTATTACTTTAAAGGGTAAAAATCATGATAGTCATGATTATTTAGAAGAAGTAATAAAAAAAAGACCAGCTTTTATTCTAGTAGAGAAAGATATTTCTATTAAAACTAAAATACCTATTATTAAAGTAGATAGTTGTTTAGATGCTTTAATAAAAATTGGATCATATTATCGAAATAATTTTCATGGTAAAGTTATTTGTATAACTGGTAGTGCAGGTAAAACCATGACTAAGGAATTAATTTATAATATTTTAAAGACAAAATATAATGTACTAAAAAGTGAAGGTAATCATAATAATCATATAGGGCTTCCACTTACCCTTAATCTTTTAAATAATCGTTATGATGCTTTAGTTTTAGAAATGGGTATGAACCATTTAAAAGAAATAGATAAACTTTCTAAAATGTGCAAACCTAGTGATGCTGTTATAACTAATATTGGTACAGCACATATTGGTAATTTAGGTTCTAAAAAGAATATATTTAAGGCTAAAATGGAAATTATAAATGGTATGAATAATGGTAATTTATTTGTTAATGGTTATGATGATTATTTAAAAAAGATAAAAAAAATTAATAATATAAATATTATTAAAGTAGGTTTAGATAAAAACCTATTTATTAAGGAAATAAAAGAGGATTTATATAGAACTTGTTTTAAGGTTACATATAATGATAAAGATTATGATTTTATTTTAAATATACCGGGAGCACATTTGATACAAAATTGTATGCTTGCTATTAAAGTAGGACTTTCATATGATATAAGTATAGATGAAATGATTAATATTATTAATAATTATAAACCACTTAATAATAGACTTAATGTATATAATTATGGTGATAATATTTTAATAGATGATTCATATAATTCTAATTTTGAATCTTTAAGTTCCATTTTAAATTATTTAAAGAATCAAGATAAAAATAAAATATTGATATTAGGTGATATTTTAGAACTTGGTAAGTATTCGAAACCTATTCATAAAAAAATTGGTAAAATAATAAAAAGAGATAGATTTAAACAAATTTTACTTGTTGGTAAAGAAATGTTAGAAGTACATAAAATTAATCATCATAGTCTTTATTTTAATAGTAATAATGAACTAATAAATTATTTAAAACAAGTAAAAATAGATAATAGTATAATATTAGTTAAAGGATCTAATAGTATGCATTTAGATAAAATAGTAGAATTTCTTAAAAATAAATTAGAAGAAAAAAAATAATACCTTTGTGAACTGCACCCTTTAGAGTAGACACTAATAAAAAAATAGGTTCAGTGATATAAT
>URIY01000043.1 GCA_900547995.1 uncultured Mycoplasmatota bacterium | reverse complement strand
GTTAAATGCAACCTTTTTAAAAATAGGGGTTGCGTTTAGAAATAAATTTGAGAATTTACTCTTATTTACTGTAAAAGTCAATTTTTATATTTATTTTTTTTCTCTTTATGGTATAATACAAAGAGGAAATGAGGTATTTATATGAGTTTAACAGCAGGAATTGTTGGATTACCTAATGTTGGTAAATCAACATTATTTAATGCCATTACGAAACAAAACATATTGGCTGCTAATTATCCATTTGCAACTATTGAACCAAATGTTGGAGTAGTAGTTGTTCCAGATGAAAGACTAGATTTTTTAAATGAATTATATCAACCTAAAAGTTTAGTACCTACAACAATTGAATTTACTGATATTGCTGGTCTTGTTAAAGGAGCAAGTGCTGGTGAAGGACTTGGTAATAAATTTTTATCACATATTAGAGATGTAGACGCTATTGTAGAGGTAGTTAGATGTTTTGATGATGAAAATGTTACACATGTTGATGGTAGTGTTGATCCTATTAGAGATATTGAAACAATTAACTTAGAACTTATCTTTGCTGATATGGATGTTGTTCAAAATAGAATGAATAAAATTGGTAAAAAAGCAGCTATGTCAAAAGATAAAGAAACACAAAAAGAAGTAACTATTTTAAATAAAATAATTTCAGGATTGGAAAAAAATATTCCAATTAGAAATATTGATTTAACTGATGATGAAAAGAAATTTATTAAAAATTTTAGTTTTTTAACGGCAAAACCTATAATATATGTAACAAATATTACAGAAAATGATATGCAAAATGATGGAAATAAATATACAGATAGAGTTATTGAATATGCCAATAATGAAGGATCAAAAGTAGTTACTATTTGTGCCCAAATAGAATCAGAACTTTCTGATTTATCAGATGAGGAAAAGGAAATATTCTTAAGTGATTTAGGTGTTCATGAAAGTGGTTTATCAAGATTAATAAAAGCAACATATGATTTGCTTGGCCTTGCTACATACTTTACAGCAGGTACTGATGAGGTAAGAGCATGGACATTTACAAAAGGGATGAAAGCACCTGCATGTGCTGGAATAATTCATACAGATTTTGAAAAAGGGTTCATTAGAGCCGAAATTATGAGTTATTCTGATTTACATGAAAATGGTAGTGAAAAAGGTGTTAGAGAAGCAGGAAAAATGCGTCTTGAGGGAAAAGAATATGTAATGCAAGATGGCGATATTTGTTATTTTAGGTTTAATGTTTAACATGTGATTTGTTCACATGTTTTTTGTCAAGTTTTGACAAGTTGGAATAATAAGTATTTAAAAAAAACATTATATATAGTACAATTATATTAGAGATAGGAGAGTAGGAAATGGAAAATAAATTAAGAGTAGTGCAATATGGTACAGGAAAAATGTCTATATATACAATGCGTTATGTATTTGAGAAAGGGGCAGAAATAGTAGGTGCTATTGATGTTAATCCAAGCGTTATTGGAAAAGATATTGGGGATATCATGGGTACTGAAAAAAAAGGTGTATACGTAAGTAATGTAAGTGATGCTGAAAATTTACTTAAAAGTTTAAAACCTGATATATGTATAGTTACAACAATGAGTTTATTATCAGATGTAGAAGATGCTTTAATGTTATGTGCAAAATGTGGAGTAAACGCGATTACAACTTGTGAAGAAGCATTCTATTCATATAATTCTAACCCAAATTTAACTAAGAAAATAGATGAATTAGCTAAAGAAAATAAATGTACAATTACAGGAAGCGGATATCAAGATTTATATTGGGGAAATCTTATTAGTGGACTTGCTGCATCAACACATACTATAAAGAAAATAAAAGGAAGTTCATCATATAATGTAGAAGACTATGGAATTGCTCTTGCAAAGGCACATGGTGCAGGACTTACTCTTGATGAGTTTGATAAAGAGGTTGCAAGTGTTGATAGAATTAGTGATGAAGAGAGAAATAAAGTTATAAATGATGGTAAATATTTACCATCCTATATGTGGAATGTTAATGGATGGCTTGCTGATAAACTTGGATTAACAATTATTAGTCAAAGACAAAAATGTGTTCCACAAACTAATAGTTATGATATAACATCATCAACACTTAATATGACAATTAAGGCTGGAATGGCAACTGGTATGAGTGCTGTTGTTACATCAGAGACTAAAGAAGGTATTACTATTGAAACAGAGTGTATCGGTAAAGTATACAATAATGAAGAATTTGATAAAAATGAGTGGACAATAATAGGAGAACCAGATACAACTCTTGTTATAAATAGACCAGCAACGGTAGAACTTACTTGTGCAACTGTTGTAAATAGAATTCCAGAGGTAATTAATGCACCATTTGGATTTGTTCCAACATCAAGATTTACAGAACCTATGTATAAAGTAAAAGACTTAAATGAATATGTAAAATAAATCTTTGGTTAATATAAAACTACTTTTATTGATATGAAATATTTATAATATATAAAAATAGATAAAATTTGATTATAATAATTTTATCTATTTTTAATTTATAAGAAAAGTGTGATATAACTCTCTTTTTAATTTAGATATGATGAAAATAAATTTTAGCTTTTTTAAAGCTTAAAAATGTTATTCTTTTTTTATTGTTTTCTTCAAGTGGCTTGTTTTATAAGGCTTTAACAAATTATTAAATTGTTACGAACTGATAATAATATTTTTCCCCCCCCCCTGAAATTCCCCTCGAGAGAGGGGAATACTTTTGTTTAAAAGAGATTTTTAACTATTTTGGATTTATCTAGATACCATACTAGATACCAAATATTAGTTTTTAGATACTAAATTATTTTTTTATTTGAGTTTATTTAAATACTTAGATTTAAATTATCCATAGTATTTTTTACATCAGTTAGATTATTTGGAAACATATGAGCATATGTGTCTAATGTTTCTTTAGTACTAGCATGACCTAAATATTTTGATACAGTTGTTACTGGTTGACCAGTATTTATTAGTAAAGAAGCACAACTATGTCTAAAAGAGTGTAGTGGAATTCTTCGGATATCTGCATTTTTTGCAATTATACCATTAATTCTAGACATCATACCGAAAGTTAATGGTTCATGTTCTCCGAAGATAAACCATTTGTCATTGAAGCCATAGTACTTCTTTTTTCATTGTATAAATTTACTAAATCATTATATAAAACTTTAGTAAGAGGTAAAGTCTAGAAGACCTCTTGCTTCACCACGACGTAATCCACAATAATATAACATTTCATACATTGTTTTATCATTTAGATTAGTAGTACCTGTTATATATTTTTGGAATTCTTCAAAAGTGTAAACATCTTTTTCTACTTTAATCTTTTTGTGGTGATACATAAATGTAATACGTATCATCAAGTGAATTATAGATAATATATTTTTTCTTTCTTAATTCTCTAAATGCTAATGCAACATCTTTTCTACTATCATTACTAAGAGAGTAGATGTCAGTATTTTCAAGCTCATAATTAGTTCTAACTAATAAAGAATTAAGCATACCAGTTACTCCGATAGATAAATCTTTAGAAATTATAAAATCATCCATATTATCTTTCTTAAATAATCTCATATTCTTTACCTCTTTTCTTGCTATCGTCCGATATTAAGGACAATTCAAACATAACATCGTTCAAAAATATTGTCAATGCAAATTGACCGAAAAACGAGACATTTAAACAAAAACGTGGTAAAATAAAATTATTGAGAGAAAAAAGGGGAGAAAGAAGTGTTATTATGAACTCAGAAGAACTTAAAATTTTAATTGAATCAGCAAGAGAGGTTAAAGGTATTTCACAAAGAGAACTTGCTAAATTAACAGGTATTAGTAGAAGTACTTTAAATGATTTAATTAATGGCAAAATAAAAAAAGTAGATATTGATGATCTACGTAAAATTGCAGAAACTTTAGATATGTCATTACAAAAGCTATTAAAAGCTTCTGGTTATGATGAAATGTCTTTATATTTTTATGCTCATAAAAATAAAGATAAATATGCTGATAAATCTAGTAAAGATTTAAAAGAATTAATTGAACAATATAAAGAATCAGAAACTGATTTATTACAATTTGATTTTACTAAAAGAAAAAATGCTAGAAAAGCAGCATTTATAATTTTTGATGTAGTGGAACACTTGACTTTACTTAAAGATAAAAAAAGTGAATATACATTAGAACAAGCAGTAGAAGAATTAAATAAAGCACAAGAATTACTTAATCCAATTATGGATAAGTATGATTATAAAAAATTACCAAAGAAAGATTAGTTAAGAGGTGTTGCGATGCGAATAGGAATAGATATAGATGATACTATGACTAACATAAAAGATAAACTCACAAATGCTGCAATGCAGTATGCTAAAAGTTTAAATAAAGATGTACAAAATATAGATTATAATATTGTTGATATATATAACAATGGAAATATTTATCAAAAATTATTTAATTTTAATTATGAAGAATTAAAGTATTTTTTAGGAACAATACAAGAAGGAATAACTGATAATGCTATTCCAAGAGAAAATTGTGTTGAAGTAATAAATAAGTTACATAATGATGGCAATGAAATATATATTATTACTGCAAGAGATAAAGAATTTCATAAAGATCCATATTTACAAAGTAAGGAATGGCTTGAAAAAAATTCAATTTACTATGATAAATTAATTGTTAATGCCAGAGATAAAGGACAAGCATGTATAGAAAATAATATTGACTTATTAATTAATGATAGTATAAGTAATTGCTTAAATGTTGATAATTTGGGAATTGATACTATAATTATTGGAAATAAAAATGATAGAGGAATAAAAAACATTAATAATTGGCAAGAAATATATGAATATATAAAAAATAATAATATAATTAAGATTATTCAATATCAAGAAAAGTATAAAGATGAAATATGTTTATTCATTAATGAATGTATGCATAATTTTATAGGTAGGCCCTATAACGAAAGGTTAGATGTATCTAATATAGAAGAATATTACATAAAAAATAATGGTAACTTTTGGCTAGCAATAGATGTAAAAAATGATAAAATAGTTGGAAGTATTGCTGTTGAAAATAGAGATAAATATGGAATACTAAAAAGATTTTATGTAGATAAGGAATATCAAAAATTAGGAATAGGGAATCGCCTTTATAAAATATTTTATAATTATGTAAAAGAACAAACTAAAATAGAAGAAATAAATCTTGCTTGTGGTAAAGTTTTAAAAGACGCACATAAATTTTACATTAAAAATAATTTTAAACAAGTTGAAAGTTTACCCATAAAAATGCATTATGCAGATGATGATGATTTTTTTGTAAAGAAAGTAGATAGAGGAGAATAGAAATGGTGGTTAAAAAAGTTTTCAACAAAAATGAAAATAAAATATTATTAATGTTAGCCTTTTTTAGTATTTCTATTGGATTATGGAATAATTTTAGGCAATTATGGTTAGAAGATAACTCATTTTCTGTTTCAAATATTAGTAATATCATAAGCCTAGGTACATTAATAAGTGTAATAGCAATAGCATTAATTGGAAAATATGTAAAATTAAATAAATTAAAAAACACATTATCAATTGTTCTTATTTTAAAATTTTTTAATATGTTGTTCTTATATATTTTAAATAATTCAAATTTATTATTGCTAATCAATATCTTGATAATAATTGATATTGTCACAGAATACATAACCATAACAAGTATTTATCCGTTAATAACAACACTTACTAAAAATGGTACTATATATAGCAAGAGAAGATTAACAGAATATTTGTTTAGGGACATCGGAATATTATTTGGTGGTATTTTTATTGGAAAGACTATTTCTGGAATTTTAATTAATTATAATGTTTGTTTAATAATTTCAAATATATTTCTATTAATTTCTATTTTTATAATAATGACAATGAGAATAGATACAAGTAATGAAATAAGTAAAGACAAAACTTCTTGTTTAAAAATTGTATTAAAAAGTAAAATTATGTATTTATATTTAATATATACATTGATTGGTACTATTGCTATGTCAACTGCATTGGGTTTAAAAATGTTAACATTAACAAATTATTTTAATTTTAGTGATAATATGGCAACAGTATATTTATTAGTAATTGGATTATTAGCAGATGTATTTGGAATAATTGCTTTAAAATATCTAACACCAAAAAATGATTACCTAACGATAACATTAAAATTTGGAATAAGGTTTTTAGGATATATTTTAGCCTTCTTTTCTAATAATTTATTTATTACTATAATAGCAATATCTTGGTCAATTTTTATATCTACAGCATATGAAAATATTTGTGATGCGGTATATATAAATAGACTTGAAAATAGATATCAATTAAGTTTTTCAAATATGTGTCATATTATAAGATTTTTAGGAGAATCAATAGGGGTGTTTCTTTGTGGAATGATGTATGAGATTGGATTAAAATATATGTTTGGATTGTCAGCATTGTTTATGCTGTTTCAAATTAGTATAGCTTATTATTTAATAAGTCTAAGGAAGAAAGAGGCTGTTATTAATGAGTAGAATTACATTAATAACAAAATTCAAAGAAAAAGAACTAAATAAAATAAATAATCAACTAAAGAATATTGATTATCATATGTGTAAAGTACCTTATGGGATTGATGATGAATTGAGAAATGAAATTGATAATCTACCATATCATTTTACAATATTTGCTACTGATAAACAAAATGAAAGTAGGTTATTAAATATTGCTAGTGATATAAAAATGAATAAAATAAAATTAAAAATTAACGATATAAGAATAATGAATGGGCGAAATAATAGTTTTGTATTATACTTTTCCATAGAAGAAAATAAAGATATAAAAGAATTACAAAAAAATTCTTTTTACAAATTCCTGGAGAGAATTATGATCCAGATAAATTTACTTTTCATATGACATTACATATTGATAAAGATGAAAAATTAGTTAATAAAATAAAAGAAGAGATAGAATTTAATTTTAAGCCATTTAGGCTTGTATTTGATGAATTAGTTTTATATGACTATCCTGGAGATATGATTAAAGAAATTAGTATAAAGGAGTAAAATAAGAAAAAATGACACAGTGACACTATAGATGAGAGTAGGATATGCATAATCAATGTGTCACAGTGCCATTTGATAATAAAAATAATGAAATATGTGATATAATAGTATGTATAAAAAGAAGCGCTAGTACAGGCTTATGTTTATAAGTTTTTGTATTGACGTTTTTTTTAGTAGTAAGGAGGTGCTTTGACTGAAAAAAGAAGATGTACTTAAATTAAAAAGTGAACCATCAATCGTAACTTATATACAATTGTTGCAATCTAATATAGCTAGAATGAGTAGCCATAGTGGTATTATAAAAGCTTCTATATGTGTAGTTTATACTATATTAATAACGATATTAATTGGAATAAATAAAATAAATCATTTTTGGTGGATAGCTATATTTATTACATTGATTGGTTCAATAATAGATGCATATTATTTGGCGATGGAAAAAATCTATGTGAAAAAATATAATGATTTTATTGCCAAACTTAATAAAGGCGATGTTAACGAATTTGAAGTCTATGATATGAAACCTAGAAATACTGATTTAAAAAATGAATTATTGGCTATGACTATAACTTCAATGACTTCATTTTCTGTATATGGCTTTTATTCATTATTTATCATAATTAGTATTTTAATAAAATTTGTTTAAGGAGGAATTTATGAAAAGACAAGTATTTTATAGTTTTCATTATAAAAATGATGTAAGGAGAGTTTCACAAGTTAGAAATATTGGCGCACTTGAGGATAATAAACCTGTATCTGATAATGAATGGGAAGAAGTTAAAAGAAAAGGCGATGACAACATAAAAAAATGGATAAACGATAATATGAACTACCGCAGTTGTGTTATAGTTATGGTTGGAGAAGAAACTGCAAATAGAAAATGGGTTAAATATGAAATAGAAAAAGCATGGAATGATGGCAAAGGAGTTTTAGGAATTTATATTCATAATTTAAAAGATCCAGTAACAGGAAAATGCTCGCAAGGTAAAAATCCTTTTAGTTCATTTACTATAAAAAAAGATAATAAATCATTAGCAGATATTGTAAAATGTTATAATCCAAATCCTAATGATGCATACAATGACATAAAAGATAATCTTGAAAAATGGGTTGAAGAAGCTATAAAAATAAGAAATAATTATTAGGAATATTATTATTTAAGTAAAATTGCATAGGTTAAATATTTATTTATTGAATACTACAATTTTAGTATCTATAAGTATTATAAAGATAAATCATATGTTACAAATGCGATTTAATATGCTATAATTAAATCGTGAAAGGAACGACATATACAAAAATATGCATAAGGTATGGACAATATTATTAAATTATGATATATTATTAGCACATAAGTGATTATGTTGTGCAAAAATGCATATACTAATAATGCCTTATGGCAATAAAAAAGCTAGTGATTCCCACTATAAGAGGAACCTAAAAAAGAAGCGATTCCGGCTTTTAACAGGAACTTAAAAAAGCGGCGATTCCGGCCATAACAGTGAACTAAAAAAAGAAACTAGAGAGCACACTCTAGTTTTATTATGCTTTTTGGTATATAATGCTTATTGAAGGTGATATCATGAAAGAGTCTTTAATTTTAGTTAGGTTAGATACGGAATATTGCAACTATTTAAGAAAATTTGACGATAAAGTTCCTTATAATTATAACGAAAAAGAATTAAGACCATTTGTTGGTGTATTATTTGAAGTAAATAATTGTAAGTATTTTGCACCTTTATCTAGCCCTAAACCAAAACATTTAAAATTAAAATCTAAATTAGATTTTTTAAAGATAGATAATGGTAAGTTGGGTGCAATTAATTTTAATAATATGTTGCCTGTTACTGAAAATAATATTATCAAATTAGATTTGAATAAAGAATGTTTAACTAAATTAGAAGAAAAATATACAAAATTATTAAAAGAACAAATCTATTGGTTAAATCGTAATGATGAAAAGTTATATGGGAGATCTAAAAAACTATATGATAAATATATAAATGGTGCATTGGATTCGAGTATTGCTGAAAGATGTTGTAATTTTAAATTATTAGAAGAAAAATGTGTTGAATATAATAATGTGGCAGTATAGATTTCTAGATACCAAAACTAGATACTAAGCCTCAAAAATAAAGTTATTTTTATAAACTTTGATAAATTTTGATAAAAGAAAAAGCATTATTTTATAAGGCTTTAACAAATCGTTAAATTGTTACGAACTGATAATAATAATTCCCCCTGAAGGAGCCGAAAGGCTCCGCTTTTTGTTTGTTTTATAAGGGTTTTCTATAAATATGGTAGAACGCTACCCATCATCTACCCATCATAACCTATGGTTTATATAAGTTTAATATAGTTTATTCGGAAGACTTTTCATTAAAGTCTTTTTCTAATGTATCAAAGAATTTTGGTACATTTGCAAGATCTTTTTTAAACATATGAGTATAAGTTTCTAGTGTTTCAGTAGTTTCAAAATGACCTAAAAAGTTAGATACAGCAGTTATTGGAGCAGAGCCAGATATTAAGGCTGATGCACACGAATGTCTA
Source organism: uncultured Mycoplasmatota bacterium (assembly GCA_900547995.1). Taxonomy (GTDB): domain Bacteria; phylum Bacillota_I; class Bacilli_A; order RF39; family UBA660; genus UMGS1045. The sequence continues at coordinate 1,152 of URIY01000043.1, read as the reverse complement.
AAGTCATGTAATCTGATTCTTCTTACTCCAGCTTTTTCTGCATATTTATCTCTATAGAAGTACATTCTACCTGTAGCCATTGGAACATCATCACCAAGTACAAACCAAGTTTGTTTGAATTTTGCTATTCTTTCATTTGATTTTTTAAGTTCTGCTAAGTCATTTAGTAGGGTAGTTGCGATTGGAATTGTTCTATTTGATGCTTCTGTTTTAGTACTGGATATATACCATTCAGTACTAGCATTTGAATTAGATGGATTTAATACTTGTTGAGAAACAGTTAAAGTTTTATTAATGAAATCTATATGTTTCCATTGTAATCCTCTAGCTTCAGAACGTCGTAATCCACAGTAATATAATAATTCAAAGAAACATTTATATCTTAAGTCATCAACCACTGAAATAAATTTGAAGAATTCTTCAGGTTCATAGAAATCCATTTCTTTTTTTAATGCTCCTGGAGTTTTAAATGGTTCTAATTTATTATAGAATTTTCTTAAATTAAAATCCCATTGTTTTTCAGCAAAGTTGATTACTTGCTTAATAAATTTTTGAATATCAGTTTTATATCTATCACAAAGGTTAGTTTTATTCATTTGTGCTCTCCATTTTTGATATAAATCCCAATTTAAATTTACTAATTCTACATTATCAAGTAAACCCATATATTTAATTCTATCTCTATAAGTTTTTAGAGTAGAGTCTTTTATTTTATTTTTTTGATAATCATAATAGATAGTATAGGCTTCTTTAAATGTCATATGAGGATTTACTTCAACGTCTTTATATTTGTTTAAATATGTTTTTTCAGCTTGTATAGCTTCTTCTTCAGTCATATATGCTTGTGATTGATATTGATGTCTTTTACCATCTAAACCTTTACTATATTGTATGAATACCCAAGATCTTCCATCTTTTGTTATTTTATTTTCTTTAAGTTGTCTTACGGACATTAATTTATTACCTCCTTTATTAATCCGTAAAATATCTACATACATCTATATTTTACCATTATTTTATTTATTTTTAATAATCAATAGATTTTTTTATCATTTTTATCAAGAAAAAAGATAACTATTTCGTTAATAGTTATCTTACTTAATTCTTGCTTAATACTTACTTAAATTAATTTTTATAATACATTTGATTTTT
>URIY01000042.1 GCA_900547995.1 uncultured Mycoplasmatota bacterium | reverse complement strand
AATAGACGCATATCTGCCTATTTATTGCGAAAAAATTTTACTCTTTTTATCTGAAGATGCAAATGAATCTTGATTTAAAATAAATATATGTTATAATTATTACTGTAAGGAAAAATGAAAAATATAAAGATGGAAAGAGGAGATATTATGAAAAAGAAATTTATATTAAGTATTATGTGTTTATTATCAGTTACATTGCTTTTTACAGGATGTGGTAAAAGAAGTAAGAATTTAGATTTAAGTGCTACAGAAATAATTAATAAGGTGTATGAAGGATTAGAGGATGATCTTCCTGCTGTTGATACTATTACAGTTGATAAAGATAATTTTTCAAACTTTTTTGGAGCAGAAAATGTTGATTTTAAAGAAGCAGCCGTATCAGAGGCAATGATAAGCGCTATAGCCCATTCTGTTGGTGTTGTTAAACTAAATGATGGTGCTGATGTTGAAAAAGTCAAAAAAGAAATAAAAGAAAAAGTCAATCCAAGAAAATGGGTTTGTGTAGAAGCAGAAAGCGTTATTGTTGAAAGTCGTGGGAATACTATTATTTTAATAATGTCTTTTGAAGACATTGCTGATAAAATCGCAACGAATTTTAGAAATTTATAAAAAGAAGTCTTCGGAAGAAGACTTTTTGTAAAGGAGGATAAAAATGGTTTTTTCAAGTATAAGTTTTTTATATTATTTTTTACCAATGGTATTATTATTTTATTTTATAGCTCCGTCTAAATTTAAAAATGTCGTTTTATTAACATTTAGTTTATTATTCTATTTTTATGGAGAACCAAAGTATATATGGATACTTATATTATCTTGTGTTATTAATTATATCTTTGGCCTTATTATAGAAAAACATCATAAGAAAATATACCTTATTTTAGATATTACTTTTAATTTATTATTACTTTGTTATTTTAAATATACTAATTTTTTTATTCAAAATATAAATAATCTTTTTAGTAGTAATTTATCTTTAATAGATGTTGTTATGCCAATAGGAATTAGTTTCTTTACTTTTCAAACGATGAGTTATGTTATAGATGTATATAGAGGAGATGCTCCGGCAAATAAAAATATTCTTAATTTTTCTACCTATGTATGTTTATTTCCACAATTAGTTGCAGGACCAATAGTTAGATATAAAGATATCAATGAACAATTAACAAAAAGAAAAGTAACATTTGATTTATTTGCAAGTGGCGTAGGTAGATTTATTATAGGTCTTGCTAAAAAAGTACTTGTAGCTAACGTTATAGGACAAATGTGTAATTCATTGCTTGAATTACCAAACATAACTGTTTTGGCTTATATTTTAGTAGCAATTGGTTTTACCATTCAAATATATTTTGATTTTTCAGGATATAGTGATATGGCTATTGGTCTTGGAAGAATGTTTGGCTTTAATTTCTTTGAAAACTTTAATTATCCTTTAATATCTTCATCTATAACCGAATTTTGGAGAAGATGGCATATATCATTGTCAAGTTTTTTTAGAGATTATGTTTATATACCATTAGGTGGTAATAGAGTATCTAAACTTAAATGGATAAGAAATATTTTTATTGTTTGGTTTTTAACTGGATTTTGGCATGGAGCCGCATGGAACTTTATTATTTGGGGATTATTTTTCGCATGTTTTTTACTTATCGAAAAACTATTTTTAAAAGACTTCTTAGACAAACATAAAATAATTGGTCATATATATACTTTGTTTTTGGTTATAATTAGTTTTGTTATTTTTAATGCTGATAGTTTTAATTATATTATTAACTTTTTAAAGAATTTATTTGGTTTTGGTAATATACCATTTATTAATAAAGAAACAATGTATTATTTTAGAAGTTATGGTGTAATTTTATTTATTTCTTTTGTCGCTGCAACACCATTATTTAAGAATTTAATTATAAAGTTTAGAAAAAATAAAAACTTAAATACCATTATTGATATATTAGAAGTATTATATTATTTATTACTTTTATTACTTGTTACATCATATTTAATTGATGCATCTTTTAATCCTTTTTTATATTTTAGATTTTAGGAGGCTAACATGAAGAATAAAATAATGACGATATCTTTTGTTGGAATAATATTTAGTATCTTTTTTCTAAATATATTTATTAAAGATAAAGATTTATCTTATACAGAAAGAAGACATTTAAGTAAATTTCCAAGTATTAGTTATGATAATATTATGAGTGGTAAATTTATGGATAAGTTTGAGTCATATACACTAGATCAATTCATAGGTAGAGATTCTTTTAGAAAAGTAAAGGCTCTTACAGAGTTTAATATATTTAGAAAAAAAGATAATAATAATATTTTTATTAAAGATGATTATATTTTTAAACTAGAATATCCCCTTAATGAAAAAAAGGTAAATACTTTTATAAATAAAATTAATAATGTATATAATAATTATTTAAAAGATATGAATGTATATTTTAGTATTATACCTGATAAAAATTATTTTTTACCTGATAATTATTTAAAATTAGATTATGAAAAGATGTTTAATATGGTAAGTAGTGGGTTAAATAATATGAAATATATTGATATTACAGATTCCCTTACATTAGATGATTATTATTTAAGTGATACGCACTTTAAACAAGATAGGATAGACAAAGTGGTGGAAAAAATTGCAAGTGTTATGCATTTTTCATATCAAAATAATTATGAAAAACATGAATATTATCCTTTTTATGGCGTGTATTATGGACAATCAGCTATTGGAGGGAAAGCCGATACTATTACATATTTAACAAATGATACTATAGATAATGCTTTAGTAAAAGATTATGATAGTGATTTAAAAACTGTATATGAGGTAAGTTCCTTAGGTAAAATGGATTCATATGATGTCTTTTTATCTGGGGCAACACCTCTTGTAGAAATAACGAATACTAAAAGTAAAACAAATAAAGAATTAATTATCTTTAGAGATTCTTTTGGAAGTACACTTGCACCTTTATTACTAGATGGATACGCTAAAATAACACTTGTTGATTTAAGATATTTGCCATCTAATATGCTCACAGACTATATTGAATTTAAAGATCAAGATGTATTAATAATATATAGTGCTTTACTTATAAATAATAGTGACGCTATTAAAGGATAGGAGTAAAAGTTTATGAAAATTAATAATAATTGTGCTAGACGCATACTAATAGAATGTGAAAAAATACCATATAATAATGGTCTTTATATACAAGATTTATGTAATAAATTAATGGAATATAGTAATGATGATATATTAAATGTTCTTTCTTTTTTCTATAAAAATGATTATATTGAAATCGTTACTAAAGAATATAGAATGAAACATCCTCTTGAAATGGATGATATGATTACAGGATTAACATTAAAGGGTATAGAAAACTTAGATTATATTAGAAATGATAATTTATGGGAAGAAATAATAAATAGTGTCCAAGATAGTAAAAATTTATCTATTCTATATTTTATTTCATTAGCAAAACGTATTCATATTAGTAAACAAAATAAAATATTTAATATTATGTAAATATATAATAGTTCTAGATTATTCTAGAACTATTTATCTTTTAAAAGATAAATGGTATAATAGAGACGAACTGGAGGCTTATATGATAACAATAAAAAATGAAAAAGAGATAGAATTAATGCGTGAAGCTGGATATATGGTATCTAAGACACATAAATATTTAAAAGATTTTGTAAAGCCAGGAATTACTACTAAAGAACTTGATAGACTTGCTGAAGAATATATTAGAAAAATGGGAGGAGTTCCTACTTGTAAGGGTTATGAAGGATATCCTGCCACACTTTGTACAAGTGTCAATGATGAAGTAGTTCATGGAATACCAAACAATTATAAATTAAAAAATGGTGATATTATTACTATTGATATGGTTATTGGATATAAAGGATATCAAGGTGATGCTGCATGGACATATGCTGTTGGTGATATATCTGATGATAAAAAATATTTAATGGAGCATACTAAAAAAGCATTATATGAAGGTGTTAAAATGGTAAAACCAGGTAATAGAGTTGGTGATATATCAAATGCTGTTGAAATGTATGCCAAAGCACATAAATTAGGAGTTGTAAAAGAATTATGTGGGCATGGAATAGGAACAGAAATGCATGAAGATCCTGATGTACCTAATTATGGCAAAGCAGAAACTGGTCCACGTCTAAAAGAAGGCATGGTTATTTGTATAGAACCAATGCTTAATTTGGGTACGGCTGATATATATATGTTAGATGACGGATGGACTATTAAAACTGATGATGGAAAACCTTCTGCTCATTATGAACATACTATTTTAGTTACTAAAGATGGTTATGAAATATTAACACCAAGAATAGATGGAGATGACTAGTTAAACTAGTTTTTCTTTTTAAAAAAGGAGGAATTTTATGTCTAAAGTATATTTTTGCATTGATTTAAAAACCTTCTTTGCCTCTGTAGAATGTGTAGAGCGAAATTTAGATCCCTTTAAAACGGATTTAGTAGTTGCCGATAATAAACGTGGAAGAGGTACTATTTGTCTTGCTATATCTCCCAAGATGAAAGCAAGAGGTATTAGAAATAGATGTCGTTTTTACGAAATACCTGTGAATGTTAAACCTATAATTGCTAAACCTAGAATGAAAAAATATATCGAGTATTCGGCTAATATATATGAAATATACTTAAAATATTTTTCTAAAGATGATATACATGTATATTCTATTGATGAGGCTTTTATTGATGTGACCAATTATTTAAAACTATATGAAAAAACACCACTTGAACTAGCCACCATGATAATTGAAGAAATTTACAATAAAACAGGTATAACCGCAACCGCTGGGATTGGAACAAATTTATATTTAACCAAAATTGCTCTTGATATTACGGCTAAACATGTTAAATCTAATATAGGTTATCTAGATGAAGAAAAATATAAAGAAGAATTATGGCATCATAAACCACTAACAGATTTTTGGCAAGTTGGAAAAGGTATACAGAAACGATTGGAAAAGTATGGTATTTATGATATGTATGATTTGGCCCATTTTAATGAACAAAAATTATATAAAGAATTTGGTATAAATGCTAAAATATTAATAGATCATGCATGGGGAATAGAACCATGTACCATTAAAGATATAAAAGCATATAAAACAAAAGATAATTCTATTTCAAATGGTCAAGTGTTATTTGAAGATTATAATTATATAGATGCAAGAAAGATAGTTATAGAAATGGTTGATTCTTTAACCCTTGAACTAGTTAGAAAAGGTAAACTTGCATCATCTATCTATTTGTATATTGGATACGCAAATGATAGCGAGCCATTAAAAATATCTAAACATTTAATAGATGAAACGAGTAGTTTTAGTATCATATTAAAGACTTTTTTAGATGAATATGATAAACACATAAATAAAGAATTAGATATTAGAAGAATAAATATAGGATTTGGAAGTTTAACGAATAAAACGCATGTTCAACTAGATTTATTTGGTGAAAGCATTATAAGAGAAGAAGATGAACAAATAGAAGGGGTTATTAATAGTATCAAAGATAAATTTGGAAAGAATTCTTTACTTAGAGCTATAATTTATGATAAAAGGGCAACTCAAAGAGAAAGAAATAAATTAATTGGAGGACATAATGCAGAATAATTTAGATAGAGCTAAACAATTTTTACCATTTGATGCTCTTAAAGGATTTAGAAAAGCTTTGGAAGAAAAAGAAAAAATTTATGAAAATAAAAAAGATTTATCTGATGATTACTTCAACAATTTAGATATAAAAATTAAAAATATTAAAAAAGATATGAACGTCAGAATAAAATATTATCATGATTTAGAATATATTGAAACAACGGGTGTTGTAAGAAAAATAGATAATCTTTCTAGATATATTGTTTTACTTAATTCTAAAATAAGTTTTGATGATATTCTAGATATTGAAATGTTTTGAATAAAAACATCAATTTATGTATTTTGATGTTTTTATTTGTTCTATTTTTTTATTTTCATAATAATTTATATTGGTGATCTTATGAATAAAATATCTATTCCTAAATATAGTCTTAGTGAAGAAATTATTAATTCTATTACACATGGAATAGGGGCTTTGCTTAGTATATTTGCTCTAATAATTCTTATTATTAAAGCATCAAATGTATCAATGCTTGCTACTATGTCGACCATTATTTTTGGTACATCTATGGTATGCTTATATACTATTTCTTGTATATATCATGCATTATCTCCTAATATTATGGCTAAAAAAGTATTAAGAGTACTTGATCATTGCAACGTTTTTATGCTTGTTTTTGGTACCATAATACCTGTTTCTCTTTTAGGAATAAGAGGTGTTTGGGGATGGGTATTTTTAAGTATTGTTTTAGTTACAACTACTACTGGTATTATATTTACGGCTATAAATGTTGATAAATATATAAAAGTATCTTTAATTTGTCATCTATTAAATGGTTGGAGTGTTTTAATATTTTCTTATTTCTTATTTAAAAATATAGGACTTATAGGACTACTTTTAATTATAATAGGTGGCATAATGTATTCCATAGGCTCATGCCTTTATATAATTGGGTCTAGAGTAAAATATATTCATTCGCTTTTTCATCTTTTTTGTCTATTTGGTACCTTTTTTCACTTCCTATCTATTTATTTTTATATTTTATAGTAAAAGTTTTTAATTTTGGTAAAATTTGTAAAATTTGATTGACTGTACCTCCAAATATCTTTATAATAAACGATTAAAGGAGGGTAGAGGAAATGAAAAAAATGAGAAGGTTAAGTATTTTGTTGAGTTTGTTATTTGCTTTTTTAGTTGTGCCAAATGTTTGTTTAGCAGCTACTACTGAAAGAACAACACCACTTGATTTATCTAGTTTAGATTTAACTATTAATCAAGAAAATATTGATGAAGGTTGGTCTTTTAATGCTAGTGAAAAAACATTAACATTAAAAGATATTAATTTTAATGTTCCAAGTAATGTAGGAATTTATATTCCGGCTAATATGAATATTAAAATTAACTTAATTGGTGAAAATAAAATTATTGCTGATAAGGCAATTGTACAATTATCTAGTTCAAGTAATTTAGGAGTTGTTACGATAACAGGAAGTGGTAGTTTAAAATTAACATCACTAGCAGAGAGTTCGGCTCTAACTGTAGATAATCTTATTATTGAGTCAGGTAAAATTAGTACTAATGCTGAATTATATTGTTATACATTAAAAATAATTGATGGTGATATTAATATTGATACAACTAGTAATTCTGATTCAGGAAACCATAATGGCTTTTATGTAAGAAAATCAATGGAAATATTAAATGGTAATATAGATATTAAAACAAAAGAAACTGGAATATTGGTTAATGAAGTTCCTTTAACAGAAACAGTACCAGGTATTAAAATAACTGGTGGAAAAATCAGTATTGATGTAAAAAGTTATGGTATTAGGTATGATACTTCAAATATAGCACCTGGAGGAGCTATTGATGGCAAAGATATATTATTAGATGGTGCTAATATTGATTTTAAGAATACAATTGATTGTATATTTTCTGATGAAGGTAAAATTATTATTAAAAACAGTGTAATTAAAGCTTTAGATAGGGCAAATATTTATAGATTTAGTGTTTCAAATTCAGTACAACAACCAGAGTTAGGTGATGCTAATTATGTAGAATTAGATAGTTTATTACATAGTGTACCAACAGACTTAACTGTATATACTGATGTAACTGTAAATGATTTAAATACTGCACTTGCTGAAATAAATGCTTATGATAGAATAAATGCTAATATTTTAAATCAATCAGAAATTGATGCATTAGTAATAAAATTACAATCAGCCATAAGTAAATTACAATTAAAACCAGCTGATTATAGTAAGTTACAAAGTCTTTTAGACAGTATTACATCTAATCTAAGCATATATACAGATAGTACTGTTGCTTCATTAAAAAATGTGATTAATTCTATTGCTTATGATAAAAATATCAAAGAGCAAAACATTGTTGATGAATATACATCTAACTTGAAAAAAGCACTTAATAATTTAGTATTAAAAAGTGCTGATTACAGTAAAATTGATGAATTAATAAATTCTGTTGATTTATCAAAATATACAGATGGAACAGTTACTAATTTCAAAAAGTTTGTAAATAGTATTGATAGAAATATTAATATTTTAAATCAAGAAAAAGTAGATGCTTATATTGATGAATTAAAAAATATAATTAATAGTTTAGTAACAAAACCTATTGAAAAAGTAGATGAGCCAATTAATGATAATAATACTACTATCATTGTACCAAATAATAATCATTATACTAATAATAGTTCAAATAATATTTCAAATAACACTTCTACTGATGAACCAAAAAATGATTCAAAAGTTGAAGATAAAAAAGATGATAATACCAAAAAAGATGAAATAAAAAATAATGATAATCAAAAAGATAATAATGATAAAACAACTAAGACAGACAAAAAAGATAAAAAAAGTAATAAAGTATTATTAATTATTTTATGGATTGTTCTTGGATTAATTGGTCTTGCTTTAGTGGCATTCATAATTCTATTAATAATAAAGAGACAATACACTAAAAAAAGAAGACAACAGGCTTTAAATAGAAGAACTAAAGTATTAAAAACATCAAATGGAACTGTTAAACAAGCACCAAAGAAAAGTACAACATCTACAAGTACTAAAACAAATAATAGTACTAAAAAACAAAATAGTAGTTCAAATAAGAATACTACGAAAAAGAAAACAACTACAAGCAAAACAACTAAAACCAAAAAGTAGACTTTAATTAGTTTACTTTTTTTCATTATCTAAAAAAAATGTTGACATTTGTTGTATAAAGGAATATTATACTAGTATACTGATTTAGTATATCAGTATACATGAGGTGATAGTATGTCTAAAAAAGATATTGTAGTTGAAATAGCCCGAAATTTATTTTCAAAATATGGATATAAAAAAGTGTCGATGGATGAAGTTGCTAAAGGCGCAGGTGTTACTAAAAAAACTATTTATACATATTTTAAAGATAAAGAATCAATGTTTAAATATTTTATTGATGAGGAATTGCAAATAATGAAAGATGAATTAGAAAAATTAGAAAAAAGTGATTTGTCATTTGCTGAGTATGTTTCTAAAGGAATACATTATATGGTTGATTATACTAATAAAAGTGATTTGTTTAAAGGAATAAAGAATAGTATTAATCAATATGAAGATAATGCTTTTGTAAAAATATATGAAACAGAAATAATAAACTATATTGAAAGTAAAATCAATGATGCTATAAAAAGTAAAAAGATAAATAATTGTGATAGTCATTTAGTTGCTTTTATTTTATATAAGGTTTATGTTGCTATTCTATTTGAATATGATAGGAATATTAATCATGATATTGTTATCAATGACATCACCTCAATAATAGAAAATAGATTATGTTGTAAGGGGGATAATGATGAAAAATAATGATAATAAAAAAATATTTAATTACATAATCATTTTTGCAGTAATGTTAATCCCATTTATGTATAGTTTCTTTTATTTGAAAGCATATTGGGATCCATATGGTAAAGGTAATATTGATAATATCCCAGTTGCCATTGTGAATGAAGATAAAGGTGATAAGGGAGAAGAATTAATTAATAGTATTGTAGATAGTGGTAAATTAAAACTATCTGTGGTATCTAAAGAAAAGGCAGAAGATGGCCTTTATGATGGAACATATTATGCTTTAATTAGTATCCCATCAGATTTTACAGAAAGTATGAAAAGTGCAGGGACAGCAAGTAAGAAACATGCACAAATTACATATTCTGCTAATCAAAAAACAAATTATTTATCTAGCCAAATTATAAATACCGTTGTCTTAAATGTTGAAAAAAGTTTAGATAATAGTATAAATAGTGAGATTATTAGTAATCTAACTAATACTTTATCTGAAGTGCCATCAAGTTTAGAGACTATTAGTAATGGTTTTGATACTTTAAAGGGTGGAATAAGTAAGTTAAATGATGGTAGTAATTCATTAAATAATGGTTTAAATAGTTTAAAAACTAATTACGAATTATTTAATCAAGGTGTAAGTAAAATAAATAATGGCCTTTTAACATTAAATGATTCAACATCTAGTTTAGATGCATTATCATCTAATTTAGGAACATTAATAGAAAAAGTAGATTATTTAGATACTAATAATAATACTTTAAATACTAAAGTTAATAGTTATATATTAGGTGTAAATAATACATTAAGTAGTGCAAATGATTTATCTAATCTTGTTATATCAACTGTTTGTCCTAAATTAGCAAATGGTACAGCAAGTGAATATGAAAAAAATATGTGTTTAATTGCTAAAGGATTACTTACAGAAAATGAAAAATATGATAATAAAAATATAATTAATTATTTAACAACATCTGGTGAAAGTATTAGAACATACAGTAACCAAATTGCATCTGGAATTGATGAATTAAATACAAAAGTTGGTTCATTAAATGGTGCTGATCAAAAACTTAATGCTTTAAAAAGTGGTATAAATGAGTTAAGTAATGGAACAAATGAATTAAATCAAAAATCTAATGAAATTAAATCTGGTATAGATAGTTTGGCAAGTGGTTCTAATACTTTAAATGAGGGTATTAATACATTATATAATAGTGTTAGTAGTTCTAAAGATGAACTTGATAGTAAAATTTCATCAACAAAAGAAGATTTAAAGAAATTAGATGGATTAACAGAATATAGTAAAGAACCTGTTATTATTAATACTGATCCAGTAAATGAAATAACATCTTATGGAACAGCATTCTCACCATTATTTATTTCTATTGCTTTATGGGTAGGATGTTTAATGATGTATATTGTTCTATATTATGATAAAGATCAAAGATTTAAAAAACTTGGAATGTGTAATACAAATAGAGTACAAAGAACACTTTTATATCATGCCCTTGCTTCTATAACAGCCATTTTACTTGGTATATTGTTAGCAATTCTTTTAGATTTTAAGATTACAAATATTTGGTTATATTTCCTTGCTATGATATTAACATCAAATTTGTTTATGGGTATAATTGAATTCTTAATAATTAATTTTAAAGATATTGGAAAATTTGTAGCATTAATAATATTAGTATTGCAACTTGCAGCAGCAGGTGGAACTTTCCCAATTGAAACGGTAACAAGTGGATTTAGATGGCTAAATGGAATATTACCTATGACATATACTATTCGTTTAATTAAGGAGACAATTATAACAATTGAAAGTTCCTTATTAATTAAAAATTTAATGATTGTTTTAATTACTACAGTTATATTCTTTGGTATTAATTTAAGTTTAGATTTTTATAGACAAAAGAATAATAAATAGATAAATATAGATACTTTGTAAATTTATAGAGTATCTCAGGATAAACGCATGAAATTTTAAATCATGCGTTTTTTTCTAGTAGCTTTGCA
>URIY01000041.1 GCA_900547995.1 uncultured Mycoplasmatota bacterium | reverse complement strand
ATCCATTCCTATGCTTTCATCAAAGTTTTCACTGCCATATGTTCCATTATATACTTTAACTCTTATTTTATGATTTTTTCCACTTACTTTTTCAAATGTATGTGTATAATTTGTATCGTTTGTTTTTACTGTTGCATCTAATTTATTATCTATATAAAATTCATATTTAGATACACCACTTTTACCTGTTATTACATCTCCAAACACTTTAATGGTGTTTGTTGTTGATGTTGTTTTAATGCTGTTTATTCTTATTTTTTCATTATCTATTATGATTCCTTCACAATTTCCATTATATATTTTTACCTCTTCCTTATTAGGATTCTTTTCAGCACAATACTTTCCATTGGTAAGTAAAAATTCTATTTCACCTTTATCATATATTTTTACATATCCATCTCCCATAGATCCTGTTGCACCTAAATTTTTCTTTTTTATATTACTTGAATTACTTATACATTCACTATTATTGCAATCAAAGTAGATGCTATCAATGTCTTGATATTCAAGTGAATTATCTACATAATATTTTTTACTAATTTTTTTAATATTTTCTGCACTTCTAATAAATGATACTTTTCTTGATTTTTCTATTACACTAACCACTACTGGCACTGTTATTAATGATACTACAGCTATTACAACTATTGTTGCTAGTAATTCTATTAATGTAAATCCATTACGCTTCATACTCATTCTCCTCTTACTATCTTCTTATTTAGATTATAACATGTTTTTTATAAGTTAAGTAAAAAAATTTTTTCTTTAACAGCATTTACATTTCTATTTCACCTTTATTTTTAAAATTAATAACTATTGGAGTTCCTTCTAAATCAAAGGATTCTCTTATTTTATTCTCTATATATCTTTCATAGGAAAAATGAACAAGTCCTTTATTATTTACCTCTATATCAAATGTTGGTGGACAATTACTTACCTGATGACTAAAATATATTTTTAATCTTTTTCCCTTATATGATGGAGGTAAATTAAGTAAATAAGCGTCTTTAATACAATCATTTAATAAACTTGTTTTAATTTCTTTTTTAGCATTTTCGTATGCTTTAATTACTTCTGGTAAAAGTGTATGTATTCTTTTCTTAGTTAAAGCGGATAAAAAGACAATTGGTGCATAAGGCATAAATTGGAAATTATTTCTTATTTCTTGCTTAAATTTTTTCATTGCCTCATCTTTGTCTTCCGTAATAGTATCCCATTTATTAACAACAAGAACTACGGCTTTTCCTGCTTCAATTGCATAGCCTGCTATATGCTTATCATGTTCAATTATACCCTCCTCGGCATTAATAACAATTAAACATACATTTGATCTATCTATGGCCTTTAGAGATCTAAGTACACTATACTTTTCAACACTTTCATATATTTTTCCTTTTTTTCTCATACCGGCTGTATCAATAACCATCATTGCTTTTTCATGATATGTAAATGGTGTATCGATAGAATCTCTCGTTGTTCCTGCAACATTTGATACAATGGCTCTATCCTCATTTAAAATAGCATTTACTAAACTACTTTTACCTACATTAGGTCTTCCTATTACACAAAATCTTAATACATCATCATTAATATCTTCAGAATATGGTGTTATTTTGGATGTAACCATACTAAGAAGTTCATATATACCTATGTTTTGTTCACCACTAATTTCAGCAATATCATCAATACCTAATTCATAAAAATCATATTTATGTTCTTTATATTGTTTACTATCCACTTTATTTATTACAAGTATTATTGGTTTATTTGATTTAATTAATTTTTTATTTACAATATAATCTTCACTAGTAAGTCCTTCTTTACCATCTACAACAAAAACAACAATATCTGCTTCATCTATAGCAAGTTCAACTTGCATATTTATTTCATTTTGAAAAGTATCATCTGCAATTGATATACCACCAGTATCTACTAAATGAAAATTATATTCATTAAAAGATACATTACCATATATTCTATCTCTTGTAATACCTGGTGTATCTTCCATAATAGAAACTTTTTTACCAACAAGTCTATTAAAAATTGTCGATTTACCTACATTGGGTCTTCCTACTAGAGCAACAACTGGTTTTTTCATAAGTACCACCTCAAATCTTGTTTATTATAACATGTTTATTTTATTTTTCAAAGTCCATTTATTAAGTTTTCAAATTCTTCTTCATTTAATATTGTTATTCCTAAACTTACAGCTTTATCATATTTACTACCTGCTTTTTCACCAGCAACCACATAATTTGTTTTGGAACTAACTGTTCCTGTAACAATACCACCATTATCTTCAATAACTTGTTTTGCCTCATCCCTAGTAAAATCATTAAGTGTACCTGTTAATACAAAGATTTTTCCATTTAATTTACTAGAACTTTCAGTTCCAAGATAATTCATATTAATACCTTTTTCTTTTAATTTATTAATTAAAGCAATATTTTCATCATTATCAAAATAATTTCTTACACTTTTCGCAATTATTTCTCCTATATCTGGTATATTTACTAGTACATCATATTGAGCATTAATAAGATTATCTATATTTTTAAACTCTTTGGCAAGTATTTTACCAGTTTTACTACCAACATGTAAGATACCAAGGGCAAATAATAATCTCTCTAAAGAATTATTTTTGGATAACTCAATTGATTCTAATAAATTATTAATACTTTTATTACCAAAGCCTTCAAGTTCAATAAGTTCTTCTCGATGTTTATTTAAATCATATATATCCGTATAGTTTTTAATAAAACCTAAATTATAAAAATCTTCAATAATAGAGTCTCCTAATCCATCTATATTCATAGCTTTTCTACTTACAAAATGGACAAGTCCTTCAATACTTCTTGCTGGGCAATTACTATTTAAACAAAAATAATCAGCTTGATTTTCTTTTTTATAAATAGTTTCTCCACATATAGGACAATTATGAATCATTTCAAATGGTTTTTCACTACCATTTCTTCGATCTTTTTTTACTTCAACTACTTCTGGTATAACATCTCCTGCTTTTCTAATAGAAATAGTGTCTCCTATTCTAACATCTTTATTTATACAATATTCTTCATTATGAAGAGTTGCTCTTGAGACAAGTGATCCTGCAACATGTACTGGATGAAAAATCGCATTTGGAGTAATTCTTCCTGTTCTTCCAACCGTAAATTTTATTTCTTTTAAAGTTGTTAATACTTCTAAAGCAGGAAATTTATAAGCAATTCCCCATCTAGGAACTCTTGATGTAAATCCTAATTTTTCTTCATCAAGTAAACTATTTACCTTAAGTACAACACCATCTATTTCATATGGTAAATCATTTCTAATACTAGATAAATAAGAAATATGTTCTATAATATCATTTACATTATGAGCAAGAGAATTTAATTTATAATTAGTAACAAACCCTAATTCTTTTAAGAAAGCAAGTGACTCTGATTGTGTTTTTATTCCATAATCACTTGGATTAGGAATAAAATAAGCCATAAAATCTAATTCTCGAGATGCCGTTATTTTGCTATCAAGTTGCCTAACAGAACCTGCTGCAGCATTTCTTGGGTTAGCAAACAATTTTTCATTATTTAAAGTTCTTTCATAATTAATTTTTTCAAAAGAATTTTTGCTCATATAGATTTCACCACGAACCTCTATATTTATATTTTTAGATAATTTAAGAGGAACTGATTTTATTGTTTTTACATTTAATGTTATATTTTCTCCAACAACACCATCACCACGTGTTGCAGCTCTTACTAAAATTCCATTTTCATATATTAAAGAGCCTGATAATCCATCCATCTTAGGCTCAACTGTATATGTTGGACTTGGAATAATTTTTCTTATACGATCATCAAAAGATATTATTTCATCTTCATTAAAGATATCATCAAAGGAAAGCATTGGTGTTGTATGTGTTACTTTTTCAAATTTTTCAATAGCCTCTCCTCCAACTCTATTTGTTGGGGAAATATCTTTTTTATATTGTGGATATTTTTCTTCTAATCTAAGTAGTTCATTATAATAATCATCATATTCCTGATCCGTTATTGTAGGATTATCTAAAACATAATATTCATAACTTGCTTTATTTAATATTTCTATTAATTCATCAATTCTTTTTTCTATCATTTACTTTTGTCCTTTCCATAAAATAAACACTAAAAATAATACCTAAACTTATCATATAATAAGGGCTAGTATAAAACATTGAATTACCAAAAAATAAAGAAATTATATATGATATAGACATAAAAACAAATATCATTATTAATTTATCTACCTTTTTATACTTTATTATAATATTTATAAAAATTATTTCTAAAAAAGTAACATATAACAATAACCCTACTATACCTGTAGTTGCTCCTAACTGTATAAATATATTATGTGGTCTATCAGTACGGTCACACATAACTATATTAGAATATGGTTCTTCTAAATTTTCAAGTCCATACCCAAACAATGGTTTATTTTTCATTAAATCGATTCCTTTAAGCCATAAATCTAAACGACTATTACCTGCACATATTATTAAGTCATTATTATTTTCCACTTCTTTATAATCATCTACAGGTATATATAAATTATTAGTATTTGTACTTACTTTAAATATTTCATGACTAATTTTAATAAAACTATCACCAATATTTTTAAAAACAATAGGAACAATTAATATCGAAATCAAAATAACAGATATACATATTCTACTTACTTTTACAAGTAAACAGTATACAAACATTATAATAATTGATATTAAAACCGCTAAAAAAGAACCAAATGTATCATTTTTAATTAACACTAATAATTCTATAATATAACAAAATAAATACCATATCTTTTTTATACTTTTTTCCTTTAAAAACATACCTATACTAGCCATTATTGTTAATGATAAATAGTATGCAAAATGATTATTATTATAAGTAAATCCAGAATAAATATTGCTAATAAAACTATTGTTGTTAACTAATAAAATATCTGTTATTTTATTATTCATTAATATAATTAAGCATAAGATACTTGAACTTAAAACCAAAAAAGTCAATATTTTCTTTAAATAATCTTTATTATGACAAATAATAAAACCATTAATAAAAAAACCAAAATATAAAAGATAACTAATATAACCATCAGTACGATATGGTGTTCCAAAAAACGCATATATTTTATTTTGAGAAAGGATACATGAAATTAAACTCCATATAAGAAAAGAAATTATAATACATATAGATATTATTTTTTTCTTATTAAATTGTTTTAAATAAACACTTTTAAGAAAATACAATAATCCATTTAATAAACCTATTCCACCACATAAGAATAATCCAACATACATATACATTGATGAACTACCCTTTACAAATATATTAGTTAATAATATAAAAATTGGAAGTAAAAAATATATTGATATTAACCAAAATGATATGTTGTAACATACTTTTTCTGGTATATTTAATACTATTTCTTTTATTGTTTTGCACTCACTTAACTTTTTCATATATTAATTTCCTTTACTTTACTTACTACAATTTGATACTTATCAAATCTTTTTTCAACCTTACCATTTACTAGTATAATTTCCCCCTCTTTTATAATAACATTATCTCTATAAAATTTAGGAAATAATACTAATTCTATTTTATCTATTTCATCAGATGCTTCAATAAAAGACATTTTATCACCATTTTTAGTCTTTATTTCTCTAATGCTATCTACATACACAGCAATATTTACAAATTTATCAAAATATAAATTTATTTCATTTAAATTAACAATATTAGGATATTTTAATTTTACTTCTGTAATTGGATTATTACTTAAATAAAAACCATATACATTAAGTTCATTTTTCATAAGTTCTATTTTGGTATACTCATTATAAAAAACAATTTCAGGTCTTAACTCATCATCATCTAATAAACTACCTATTTCACTATAATTAATAATTAAATCTAAGTTTTCTTTTAATGTTTTTCTATTATATCCAAATTCATCCATACATCCTGCATCAATTAATGCTTCAATATGTTTTTTATTTATGCTTTTTCCATATACTCTTAAGGCAAAATCAAATATATCTTTAAATGAACCTTTTTCTCTTTCCAAAACTATTTGCTTTGCTATATTAGTACCTATATTTTTAATGCTAGATAATGAAAAAATAATCGCATTATCTCTTACAATATGTATATCATAACTCTTATTAATACTTGGAAGAATTACCTTTATATTATTTTTTTTACATTCATAAATATAATCTTTTGTCTTGGTTTCACTACCAATACTACCATTTAATAACTGTTTCATAAAATAAAGAGGATAATGAGCTTTTAAATAAGCCATGCGATAAGAAATAAAGGCATATGATACAGAGTGCGCTCTATTAAATCCATAAGATGCGAATTTGACAATTAAATCATATATTTTATTACTAAGATTTTCATCATATCCATTTTTAATACTTCCACTTACAAATTTTTCACGCTCTTTTATTAAGACATCTTCTTTTTTCTTTGATATGGCTCTTCTTAAAATATCAGCTTCTCCATAACTATATCCAGCCATTTTACTTACTATCTGCATTATTTGTTCTTGATATACAATAATACCATAAGTAGGTTTTAATATTTCTTCAAGATCTTTATGAAAATAATCTATTTTCTCTAAACCATTTCTTCTTTTTATATATAAATCAATATTGTTCATAGGTCCTGGTCTAAATAAGGCAAGAGATACAACAATGTCTTCAAAATTATGTATTTTAAACTTTCTTAAAAAGTTCATCATACCACTTGATTCAAATTGAAAAATACCAACTGTATTTACGTCATAAAAAACTTTAAGGGCATCTACATCATCTTCTGTAATAGTATCAAAGTTTAAATTGTTATTTATATCATTTAAGCAATCATTAATAATAGTTAAGTTACGAAGAGCCAAAAAATCCATTTTTAATAATCCAAGTGATTCCAAATAAGTCATAGAATAACCGGTAATATAATAATCCGTATGACTTTTATCAAGAGGTACTATTTCATCCAGTTCTTTTGATGACATAACAATACCAGCTGCATGAATAGACGTATGTCTCTTAATTCCCTCTAATTTAGCTGCTACTTTAAATAAAGTTTTTGTATCACTAGATAAATTAATAAGTTGCCTTAACTTTTCATTTCCTTTATAATTTACTATTAAATCTTTTTGAACATCAATTTGTTTACATATACTATTTACCATATCTAAATCAATATCCATTACTCTTCCAACATCACGAATAGCCTGTTTTGCTGCCATTGTACCAAAGGTAATAATAGGAGCAACATGTTTAATACCATATTTTTTAATACAATAATTTACTATTTCTTCTCTTTTTGTATATTCAAAGTCAATATCAATATCAGGCATTGTTACTCTCATAGGATTTAAGAAACGTTCAAAAATCAAATGATATTTTATAGGATCAACTGTCGTAATATTGAGTAAATAAGAAACAAGAGAAGCTGCTGCACTACCACGTCCTGGTCCAACTAAAATCCCATTTTCTTTAGCAAACTTAACATAGTCCCATACAATTAAAAAATAATTACAAAATCCCATATCTTTAATAACGTTTAATTCATAGTTTAGTCGTTCAAGATATTCTTTTGGTGAGTCATTAAACTTATCTAACATTCCATTCATACATAATTTTTTTAAATAAGAGTAACTATCTAAACCATCAGGGCAATTATATATAGGAATTAAATTTTCATTTTCTTTTATTTCTAAATTGCACGATTCATATATATACACATTATTTTTAATATCCATTGGATAATTTTTTACAAATTCATCATATGATAATAAATAATGATCACTATCATCATCATTTACATTTTCAAGTATAATGCCATCTCTTATACCATATAAATATTTTAAATAAGTTTTATCATTCTTATCTAAATATAAAGTCTTATTAAAATAAATCATATTATTAAAACTATATTTTTGTCTTTCACTAATACTTTTATAACCTATAAAAATATCATTATATATTTGTTTTAAACTATTATAAATTTTACCTGATTCTATTGGTACAATACATATTAAATCACTATTATATTGTTTTAAATCATCTATTTTTATTTCTCTTTCACTATTTATGGTCGATAATTTAAGTAAACATTTATATCCATTAACATTTTTAGCATAAAGAACAAAAGTATAATTATTTATTTTTAATGATAAACCTATTATAGGTTTAATACCATTTTTAGTACATTGCATATAAAAATCCATACATCCATACATATTATCATCTGTGATAGTAAGGGTATCTATATTGTATTCTTTAGCCTTGATAATTAAATCCTCTATTTTTATCATGCTAGATAATAAAGAATTATGTGTTTTTATATAAAGTGGAACATATTTCATGGTATCACCCCTATTTCTATAAAATATTATACCATAAGAGTTAATAAATTTCATAAAATAATTGACTTAAACTAAATAATATGATAAAGTTATAAAGAGTTAATCGTTTTTGGAAGGAGAATAGAAATGGCAATTAAAGTAACAAATAAAAAACCACTTTCTGGTAATAGACGTTCTCATGCTTGTAATGCTACTAAGCATGCCCAAAAGCCAAATTTACAAAAAATTACACTAGATAATGGTGAATCAATTAGAATTAGTGCTAGGGAATTAAGAACATTAAAGAAATATTCAGATGCCAAATAAGAAACAGATGTTTCTTATTTTTTGTACAAAAAAAATAGAATTATTATTCTATTTTATCATTATTAAATTCTACATTAATAAACTTACGACTTGCTAGAAAGTCACACATATGAACAAATTTTTGATAACGATTTTTAGGTAAAGGTAAAATTTCATTTCCATTATAATCTGTATTCCACTGCCCCATATGACTTTCAATACAAGTACATATTAATTCTAATTCTTTATCATTAAAACTTAAAGATTCCCTATTATCACGAATAAACTTTGCTGCAAGTAATGGATGATCAAATCTTGTATATTTTTCCTGTGGATTACCCGATTTTAATCCATCATGTAAAAGAAGTGATATTAACATTAAATCCTTTTCATCAAAAGTAAATATATTACCAATAGAATTATTATTTAAAAGCTCATACCCCATTCTAACAGCTACTTTAGTATGTCTTACTAATCCACCATCACCAAGAGCAAATTTAGGATGATATTTTCCTGTAGAACTTGCAGGTACTTCAAAAAAATAATCAGGTAATAATTTAATTAAAGTTTTTAAAGATTCCTTATATTTATCATTTTTTATATAGTTTATTTCATCACAAAATACATCTAACTTTTCCACATTAACCTCCAATAAAATTTATTAAAATACTATTTTGTATATATAGATACTTAGGATTTATATATATATTAATCCCATTATCAATTAATAATTTGTTTTTTAATAAATTCTTTATATTAAATACATCTTCTATATTTTTATTATATTTATTTTTAAAACTATTTTTATTTACGCCTTCTATTTTTCTAAGACCAAGTATCATTTCATTTTCCATTTTCTCTTTTTCAGATAATAAATATTCTTCAATACGCATATTACTATTATTAGTATAATGCTTAAAACTTCTTGTGTTTGTATATCTAATACCATTTATATATCCAGATGCACCTAAACCAAAACCATAATATTCTAAATTATTCCAATAAGTAAGATTATGTCTTGATTCATATCCATCTTTGGCAAAATTACTTAATTCATAATGTTTAAATCCATTATGTTGTAAAGTATCACATATATAATTATACATTTTAGTATCCATTTCTTCACTTACACTACTAATATTATTTATCCCAAAGACAGTATTAGGTTCTAAAATAAGAGAATATGTTGATATATGATTAATACCAAGTTTTAAAAAGTTTTCTATATCACTTTTGACATCAGATAATTTTTCACCAGGAAGAGCATATATAAAATCAACATTTATGTTTTCAAAAGGTATCTTTTTTAATAAATTTATCTTATTAAAAACATCATTTTTTTTATGATTTCTACCCAGTTTAGATAATAAATTATCGTTAAAAGTTTGTACACCTATACTTATTCTATTTACATGATTATTATAAAGTAATTTAGCTTTTTCTTCATCAATATTTTCAATATTACATTCAAAAGTAAATTCATAATTTTTGTTTAATTTAAATACTTTTAAAATATCAAATAATTTATTTAATTGTTTGATATTTAAAGAACTTGGTGTCCCACCACCTATATATAAAGTATCAATTATCTCACCTTTATAATTATTTTTTATTTCTTCCTTTAAAGCATTTAAATATTTATCTATCTTATTTTCATCATAATACATTTTACAAAAATCACAATAAGAACAAATATAATTACAAAAAGGAATATGAATATATACACTTTTGACACATTCCTTTATTTTTTCATTATTCATACAATCACATTCCTAGAATTATTGTACCATTTTCTTTAATTTTAATCAATTTTCTTTTTCATAATTCTAAGCGTATTTAAAACAGATAATAAAGTCACCCCAACATCAGAAACAACTGCCATCCAAATACTAGTTATACCAAAAGTTGCTAGAAAAAGGATAGTTATTTTGAAAACTATAGCAAACATAATATTAAATTTAATAATTCTTTTAGTAATTTTAGATATTTTAATGGCTTTGACAATACTTTCAAGATTATCATGCATAAGTACAACATCAGCGGCTTCTATTGTAACATCACTACCCAAATTACCCATAGCCATACCAATATCAGATAATTTTATAACAGGGGCATCATTGATGCCATCTCCTACAAAAGCCGTAAATGATTCTTCTTTTATTTTTTCTAAAATATTTACTTTATCAATAGGAAGTAAATTAGAATAATATTCATCTATTTTTACTTTTTCGCAAACATCACTTACTATTTTTTTATCATCACCCGATAACATAACAACTCTATTTATACCAATATTTTTAAGTTTATGTGAAATAGTATATGATTCATCTTTTATAACATCAGCAATAACAATGTATCCTAAATATTCTTTATTCTTAGATATGTATATAATTGTACCAACATCCTTGTTATCAAGCACATTTATATTATTTTGTTCTAATAATTTTTTCGTTCCAACAAGTATTTCTTCATTATTAAGATAACATTTAATACCCATACCACCTATTTCTGCAAAATGAAAAATATTACTATTATCAATGTCTTTTCCATATCTTCTTACGATTGCTTTAGCAATAGGATGATTAGATAAGCTTTCTACTTTAGATGTAAGCTCTAATAATTCACCTTCTCCTAGTTTATAAGATTTAATTTTTATTACTTCAAAATTACCTTTAGTAATTGTTCCAGTCTTATCAAAAACAACTGTATCTATTTTAGATAAATTATCCAAATCTTTACTACTTTTAATTAAAATACCATCCTTACTAGATCTACCAATACCACAAAAGAAACCAAGAGGTACTGATATAACTAAAGCACATGGACATGATATTACTAAAAATTCAAGAGCACGATATAACCATGTGTTTGCATCATATCCTAAAAGAGTTGGAATTAAAAATAAAAGGAAGGCACATAATACCACAATTGGTGTATAGATTTTAGAAAATCTAGTAATAAATTTTTCTGTTTTTGTTTTATTATTAGTCGCATTTTCTAATAAATCAATTATTTTAGATGCCGCGGAATTTGCAAATAAAGCACTTGCCTTAATTTCTAAAGCGCGATCCAAGTTAACGGTTCCACTTAATACATTATCACCAACATTTACAAATCTTGGAATCCATTCACCTGTTAAAGATGAAGTATCTAAACAACTATCACCATTTATGATAATGCCATCAAGTGGAATTTTTTCACCAGGTTTTACAACAAATATATCTCCAATCTTAGCAGCATTCACATCTATTTTTTTAATTCCAGTTTCTATTTTTAAATTAACGTAATCAGCCCTTAAATCAAGTAAATTAGTAATTGATTCTTTTGAATTATCAACAGCTAAATCAGATAAATACTCACCTATTTCAAATAAAAGCATAACCATTACTGCCTCAGGATATTCTCCAATATAAAAGGCACCAATAGTCGCTAGTATCATTAAAAAGTTTTCATCAAACATTTCCCCATGAAAAATATTCTTAAAAGCATCAATATATATTTCATAAGAAATAACTATATAACTGAGAATAATCAAAACAAAATACAAAATACTATTCTTTGTAGTAAAAAAAGATAATGTAAAGAATAGAGCACTAATAATTATTTTAATAAGTTCTTCGTTTATTTTAATTTTCCTTATCATTTAATCACCTCTCCTATATGTTCCAAACCATATTTCATAATTATTTTAATATGATCATCAGCAATACTATATTTTACCATTTGACCAATTTTTTCTGTTTTTACAAGATTAGATGAACGTAGATGTTTTAATTGATGTGAAATAGCCGACTGACTTATCTCCAACTTTTCACTTATTTCACTTACACACATTGGACCATTTAATAATATATCAAGTATCCTAAGCCTTGTTGTATCACCAAAGATTTTAAAAAATTCACTTAAACCATTTAATAAATCCTTACTATGTAGTTGCATATTATCACCTTTCTTATATGAATATTTGTTCATATATTCATTATATAACTTTTAACAAAAAAATACAATAAAAAATGTATTAATTTTTTTAACACATTTTTAATATTTTATTGTAATTTTTCTATTTCTTCCATAGATAAAATAGTTGCAAGTGAAATGCTTTGAATAGGTAAACTTTGTTTAAGTAAATTTTTAGCAATCTCTATTTTTCTTTTTTAACGCCATCATCATAACCAGTTTCATAGCTATCCGATAAACCTTGCTTATGGGCTTCTTTGCTAGTCTAATAACCAACAAAATCTGGATCAGTACGCGAGTTTTCTACTCTTCTTATACATGCCATATAATTCTTATCTCCATCATATGTTTTTCTTAAAGTATCTATATCTTTGATACTTAAAAACTCTGCTAACT
>URIY01000040.1 GCA_900547995.1 uncultured Mycoplasmatota bacterium | reverse complement strand
TTTGCTAAATATTACCTATTTATATTTTATTTATTAGTTTTACTCTTTTTTACTGAATTAAAAGATAAAACTTTTTTTGTCTTGTCTTCTTTTTTGATTTATATTATATAGACTTTCCAACGATATTTGAATAACCTTTCCACCTTTTGGCTTAATTGTCACATTACCAAATACAATCCATATTGCATCTAAAGATTTATTTGGCATATCTGCATATCCATCTGTAAAAATTATTTTGTTTTCCACTCTTTGGGAAAAAGCATTTACAGCAGCATTAAAATCAGTTCCGCCACCACCTACAAATTCCATATTATCAATGTCATTTATATTTCTAATTTCAGTAAAGCCATAAAATTTTGTATCAAAGCACCCAACTTTTATTTTAGAACTTTTTAAAATGCTTTTACACTCCCTTAAGAAATTTCGTAATAAATTTTCATCAATAGTAGACCCACTTGTGTCTAAAACTATTTCTGTTTCTGGTTTTGGTATGTCTTCTAAATATGGAGTTAATACGCCATCTTCTATAGAAGCATTTCTATATGACCAATCAACATCATAGGTAATAGTTTCTCTTAATAATCTTCTCCAATCAATAAGTTCATCAGATATACCAATATTATCTACTTTTATTATTTGCTCATTTGTTTCATTGCCGGCTCCTATTGACTGTTTTGATAATATTTCGCGTAATTCTTCTAATTGTTGTTTTCTCTTAATTCTATTTTGTTTAAATGCTTCTTTTTCTCCACAATCAGTTAATCTTTTTACTTGTTGCTTCTTTTGTTCTTTGGATTTTTGTTTGTCTAAATCGTCAGAATCTTTTTTTTCATCGTTTCTTTTGTATGATGTTTGTGATAATTTATTATTTGTTTTATTATCATTATTTTTTTCTTCATTTTCGTTATCTTGGGATTGGTTGTTATTACTTTTTCCCTTAGATAAATCATTTCCAGGTTGTTTTATATCATTTTGGTTTTGATTGTCTGACATTGCTCTTTTTTTCTTATCAACAGCTTTTTTCCACATACTATGGGTATCATGCCCAACATCTTTATTGGATTGTTGATTAAAATGTTCATTAGCATTTTGGTTTTGTTCATTAGCATTTTGATTATCCTTTTTTTGCTTTAACAATTTTTCATAAAATTCTTCTGCATTATAATTAACTGCTTCTTTCATATCAACACTGCCAGGAGTTAAAGGTAATCCATCATTACTTAAAAGAGCATTTATAACAGCATCTGTCGCTATATTCCAAATTTCTGGATCTTTACCTTCACTTCTTGGAATATGATCAAAAGCAATATGACATATTTCATGGGCAAATAAAAATACTTGTTGATCATCTGTAATACTCTTTAATGCATCTGGATGATAATAAACATTGTCACCATCGGTACCTGCTGTAGGCACTCCATTTGAGTAACAATTTTTATCCTCAATAAAATTTGTATTAGCAAGTATACTACCAAACAAAGGATATTTAATTAATAATCTTCTTTTTATTTTATCTATATCTATATTCATAATTTCATCCTAAATATGTGCTAATAACGAATATACTTCTTCATTAATAGGTCTTTCTTTTAAATTTTTAGCAGTAACAATAATAATACAGTCTTTGGGTAAATCAAATGTACTAATTTTTTTATATTTCAAGATTTCAATAAATTTAGTTTGTTCATTTACATCTATTTCATTAATATTATTTATCACTAACATCTTTGTTTGATTTTGTTTAAGTTTATTATACCAAGATGGAGCAACAAAATTAATATTTTCATAATGTCCATTTAAATCGCTAATATCACAATTTGCGTTTAGTATAGTCGCATTATCAAATACAGAAGCAGGCATATTTTCAATTAATATTGGGGTTATTTCTGATTTTATATATTCATTTAACATTTCTAATCTTTCTTTATTCATCATTTCATTTCCCCTTTTGATAATGTTTTCATCTTTATTTCAACAAGTTTTTCAAGTCTTATCTCATCACCATGAGCCCATATACTATCAAATGTTGCCCCTATTTCTGCTCCTAATTTATATACAAATTCTCTTACAACTTCTAGATTATTTTCATCTACTGATGATAATCCTACAGCAGTTGCAAACTTTTCTGATACGCTCATTTGTAAATCACTATCATTATAATTATTATTTATAACATCTTCTACTGTTATTACTTTTTGTTTGCAGAATTCAACAAAGTCCTTTGTTAAATCTTCTCCTACTAATGATCTTAACATTTCAGGTTTTCCTGTTGCATACAAAACCTTTGATGCCATTTCCCATTTCCTTGGATCAGCATTTGGTTTTTCTCCATTATATGGTGTTCTAAGCACATCTTTTTTACTATATGATTTGTAGGATACATAGGAATATATAGCAGGATGTATTTTCATTTTTGGTTTTTGGTCTTTATAATCTAGTCTTTCGTATTCTTCATTTGGGGTACTTGCCCATTTTAACCAACTATCTACTGTTGTATTTATATAAACGTGAGCAAATCTATTAAATAATGGCTCAGCCATTGTGTTTGCAGCTAAACTATCATTTAAATCATTTCCTGCCGCTACTATTCTTGCATTTTTAGGTAATTTCCATATTCCATTTATTTCTCCATCTAGAATAATATTGAATGCCATTCCTTGTATACTTGGTAATGCATTTGTTATTTCATCAAAGAATATAATATGAATTTTATTTGGCTCATCTTCACATTTTTTACATATTTTCTTATACCATGTTGGTGGTACATCTATCATTTCTCCTGTTTCTGAATTATATACACTTTTTCCATTTAAACTATCTGGCGTTGCATTTCTTAAATATATTATTTCACAATCTGGATCAAATTGTTTTACTCTAGCACTTTTTCCTTCACTACTTCTTCCATGTAGAAATACGGAAACATTACTCATTAATGCTCCTTTTATAATATCCTCTTCACTTACTTCATCAAAATTGAAATTATATGGATTTTGTTTTCTTCTTAGTTCTTTTTCTTCTAAATTTTGATGTTGCTCTACTAATATTTCTTTTGAAAAAGAATTATCCATAAATTGTTTTATAGTGGTTGTTCTAAAATCACCTGTATAGTTCCCATCATACTGAAATGGTACACCTGCAAATAATACTCTTTTAGATAATGCTATATCATTTTTTTCATCAATTAACCATTTTATTGGTTTTACTTCTACCCAAACATAATCTCCGCTTCTATATCTTTCACCATTTGAAAGTTCAAATGAGCTATCATCATCAAAATATGAATTAGCTTTTACTCTTACATATTTTTTCTCGTCATCAAATGAATATTCTTCAATAATTTGTGCACGAAATTCTTTATTGTATTCATCATATTTTCTTGGATATGTTGTATATGTTTTTCCTGTTTTCTTAATAGAAGATTGTTCGTATGATCTTTCTAATTCATCTTGTAATCCTTTTGAAGCAGCTTTTTGTGGATATTCTCCATATTCAACTTCAATTATTCCATCTCTTCCTCTCACTCCGTTCAAGGAGATTGATTGGATTGAAGAGTAAGGTAAAGCAGGGCGAACACCATTGAAAACTCCAACAGGGTCTCTATCACAACAACCACGGTAGCCAACAATGTATACTTCATTATTTTCATTGGAAGAACGAGTCCAATAACATCCCCTTTTATCTTCTAATGGATCACTATCAATATAATCATACATATCATCAACAGTCCCTCCTAATAGAATAGCAAAATCTGTTATGGCTGCTTTCACTCCTATTTTTTTAATAATCTCTAATTTATCATCATCAAATAATTGTTCTTTTGTTAAAAATGTAAAATCTAACATATTTACCACCCTTTGTATTATCTATTGTTTTTATAAACTTTTTGTTTTAGTAAGTTTTATTTCAGCAAGTTTTTCAAGTCTTATCTCATCACCATGAGCCCATATACTATCAAATGTTGCCCCTATTTCTGCTCCTAATTTATATACAAATTCTCTTACAACTTCTAGATTATTTTCATCTACTGATGATAATCCTACAGCAGTTGCAAACTTTTCTGATACGCTCATTTGTAAATCACTATCATTATAATTATTATTTATAACATCTTCTACTGTTATTACTTTTTGTTTGCAGAATTCAACAAAGTCCTTTGTTAAATCTTCTCCTACTAATGATCTTAACATTTCAGGTTTTCCTGTTGCATACAAAACCTTTGATGCCATTTCCCATTTCCTTGGATCAGCATTTGGTTTTTCTCCATTATATGGTGTTCTAAGCACATCTTTTTTACTATATGATTTGTAGGATACATAGGAATATATAGCAGGATGTATTTTCATTTTTGGTTTTTGGTCTTTATAATCTAGTCTTTCGTATTCTTCATTTGGGGTACTTGCCCATTTTAACCAACTATCTACTGTTGTATTTATATAAACGTGAGCAAATCTATTAAATAATGGCTCAGCCATTGTGTTTGCAGCTAAACTATCATTTAAATCATTTCCTGCCGCTACTATTCTTGCATTTTTAGGTAATTTCCATATTCCATTTATTTCTCCATCTAGAATAATATTGAATGCCATTCCTTGTATACTTGGTAATGCATTTGTTATTTCATCAAAGAATATAATATGAATTTTATTTGGCTCATCTTCACATTTTTTACATATTTTCTTATACCATGTTGGTGGTACATCTATCATTTCTCCTGTTTCTGAATTATATACACTTTTTCCATTTAAACTATCTGGCGTTGCATTTCTTAAATATATTATTTCACAATCTGGATCAAATTGTTTTACTCTAGCACTTTTTCCTTCACTACTTCTTCCATGTAGAAATACGGAAACATTACTCATTAATGCTCCTTTTATAATATCTTCTTCACTTACTTCATCAAAATTAAAATTATATGGATTTTGTTTTTCTAACAAAGTAATTGGCATTGTTTGAAATAAATTTTTTGAAAAAGATTCATCCATATATTTTTTTATAGTGGTTGTTCTAAAATCATAATTATGATTTTTTTCACAGTTAAATGGAACTCCTGCAAACAACAGTTTTTCACTAACCATTATTTTTTCTTCTTCATCCGCCAACCACTTAACAGGGGTGACTTCTAACCAAACAACATCTCCAATTTTATATTTTTCTCCATTTGATAATGTAAATTTTTGAGTAAGACGTGATGCCGCTTTTACTCTTACATATCTTCTTCCTTGATATTCATACTCATCAATATTTTTTGGCAAAAAATCTTTGTCATAATCGTTATATCTTCTAGAATCAACCGTAAAAATATTACCTGTTTTTTTCATTTTTTGATTTTCAAAAGCATCATTTAATTTATTTTTCACAAATTTATCTACTGCTTGTTGTGGATAAGAACCATATTCTACCTCAAGAATTCCATCATTTGCTCTCCTTATAGCAGTACCTGCAGGTAAATCATCTGTAGATGAGAAATGAAAAGCAGGGCGAGCGGCACAAATTCGTTCATATCTTCGAAATGAAGATTCATGGCCTTCTAAATTTACAATATAAATATTATCCTTTTCCGTATAAGAACTCGTCCAATAGGAACATGCTCTATTTTCTAAAGTTTTACTACTATCATCAATATAACTTCCAATAAATTTATCAGCACCTAAAAGAATAGCAAAATCTGTTATGGCTGCCTTCGCTCCTCTTTTTTTAATAAATTCTAATTTATCAGCATCAAATAATTGTTCTTTTGTTAAAAATGTAAAATCCAACATATTTACACCCCTTTGTATTAATAAGTTGTGTTTTATTATAACATAACTTTATAAATTATGTATATTTATTTATTAAATAACAAAAAAATTCCAAAATATTTTTGAAATCTTTTTATTCTAATACATTAAATGGTTTTTCATTATAATTTCTTTCATATACTACTAATTTATCATTTATATCTAGAGTTGCTAGTAATATTTTACTTAAATCATTATAACCTTTTGTTTTTAATTGACTATCTATCCATTCTTTTGTTTTATGCATATTTTTAATATTATCAAGCATGTATTTACTATCAATTATAACATTTGCACATAAACTATTTTTACTTCCTTTTATCCCCATATCTTTAGGTGTTAATGGTTTATTTTCAAATTTAGGCAAAATACTAAGATGCCCATTTGCTTCCATAATAGCATATTCTATTTCTGATATATCAAAATAATCATTATTACGACATTCCTCTAACATATCATTAATATCAAATTTAACTTTTTTTAAATTATTTTCTAGTATTTTACCATTTTGAATTAATAGAGTTGGAGTTCCCATAAAAAATCTTCTTAGTTTAATGCTTTTCATTGTTAAATAGGATATTGATACAGCAACTATTCCAAATATAATGACAGCAATAAAACCATTTACATATGGTACATCAACATTGATTGATATCTCAGCAGCAAAATTACCTATTGATATACCAATTACATAATCAAATAAACTTAATTGTGACACCTGTTTTTTACCTAGCAATTTAGTTATTAAAAACAAAGTAATTAAAGAAAGGAGAGATCTTATAATTACCTCTCCAAATTCTACTAAATCAAATGCAAATAAGTATTCCATATCATCACCAATTATATTATTGGCAAAATTTACTTATCTTATACTATTTTTGCTTTTTATGAAATAATTTTTTCTTTTGATCATCATCCATAATAACATTTGTTTTGGCAACAAATAAAATGACAATTATAAGTAATATTCCATATAGTATATATCCAATATCTCGATATTTTGTTATATAAATAACTGATGCTGCAGCAAATAAAAGGTCAATTACATAAATTATTAATACCGTTGTTGTGGGTGAAAAATTTCTATTTAATAATTGATGATGAATATGAAATTTATCAGCTTTAGATATATTTTCACCTTTAAGAGCTCTTCTTATAATAGCAAACAAAGTATCTAAAATAGGAATAGCTAAAACTAATAAAGGTATTATTAGTGATGTCATTGTAACATTTTTAAATCCTAGTAAAGCAATACATGCAATGATAAATCCTAAAAACATTGAACCTGAATTACCAGCAAATATTTTGGCTGGATGAAAATTATGTACTAGGAAACCTAGTGTTGAACCTAACATAACAAAACATAAAACAAAATCCAAGCCACGACTACCTTGAAGAGTAGCAATTATACCTATTGTTAAAAAATAAATAGAACTTATTCCACCAGATAATCCATCTAATCCATCAATTAAGTTAATACAATTAATACAACCTAAAATAAAAAGTATTGTGAGAGGATAACAAAGTATTCCAAAGTGAATATAAAAACCAAATGCAGATAAATCAACTAAAAGAATTTGACCATAAAACACAACAATACAAGCCGCTATCAATTGAAATAAAAATTGAGTTGATGCTTTAAGTTCTGTTATATCATCTACAATACCTACAATTAAAATAATAAAACTACCTATTAATATTGATATCATTTGTGTACTTGGTTGTCCAAATAACATATAACCTAATAAAAAACCAAAGAAGATTCCAAGCCCACCTAGTTTAGGCATATCTTTTGTATGTATATGTCTTTCTCTAGGTACATCAATTGCTCCTATTGAAAAAGCAAGTTTTATAATAAAAGGTATTATTAATGCAACAAAAGTAAAAGTTACAGTCACAATAAATAATATTTTTAATAACGTTTCTAAATCCATCTAAACCACCGATATAATTATAGCATGGATACCTTTAAAATTAAAGAAAAAACGTATATAAACATACGTTAATCTCTACTTTTTTGGTATTTATATTATCTTTTCTTAACTAAAATACCATCATCACTACTATTAATAGCCTCATCTAGCATTTTCTTTGCTTGTTCATATGCTGGAGCAACTATGTCATTACCAGTCTTTTCAAAAACTTTATCTATTAAATTTTCATTTCTTACTTTCATTAAAACTGGTACTAAATTCATTTGATTAATAAAGCTTAATCTAACTAAATGTCCAACATTAGCATTCCATAAACCAGCATTTTTCAAATCAATCATACGTGGTAATTTACCTTGTTTAAATAATTCCATAACATTTTCGTCTATTTTATCAGTTGTTGACATTGGTACCCAAATACCTTTTACTATTTTTCTAAATATATCTAGCCTGTCAACATCTTGTATAATAGAAGTATTAGTGGCAAATAAAACTTCTCTTTCTTTTGAAGCCTTATCAGATTTAAATAGTTCAGATAAGTCATAATTTCGAAAGGCTTCTATATATTCTTTTAAAATAGAATTTAATAGTTCAGGGTTTACCTTAGCATGAGCACCTATTACTTTTTCTATTTCTTCATCATAAATTCTAACACCTGGTATTAATTCTTTTAAAAGATTAGATTCTTGCATTACTGCTTTTCCTAAGTCACCATGATCTTCCATATTAGGGTAATAATCTTTTAATTCATTATCTTTAAATGAACCTGTTTCTTTCAATTGTCTAAATCTACCAATATCATGAAATAAACTTTCTAGTGCTAACAAATTTTTAAATGATTCATTGTATTTTGTAAAAAGTGCATCAGTAAGCATTGCTTCATCTAAAACAAATAATGAATGATTTTGCTTATCAATATATCCATTTATTTTACTCTCATCATTCTCATTTATAAAATTGTCAGTATAATTAATAAATACTTTCTTTTGACTTTCAATATCTTTAATATCCATAAAATTCCTCCAAAACTACTTATATAATACTATATTAAATGAAAATGTCAAGTATATAGCAACAAAAAGAAAGCATATGCTTCCTTTACCTATTTTCCATTAAATTAATATTATCAAGTAGAACACCTGTTCCCTCAACTACACATGTAAGTGGACTTTCTGCAACAAATACTGGTACTTTCAATTCTGATGATAATAATTGATCAAATCCATTAATTAATGCACCACCACCTGTTATAACAATACCTTTGTCAATAATATCGGCTGATAGTTCTGGTGGTGTTTGTTCTAAGACTGTTTTTGCAGTATGAATTATAGTATAAATACTTTCTCTTAAAGCCTCTTCTATTTCTTTTGATGAAATAGTTATTGTATGTGGTAATCCTGTTACTAAATCTCTACCTCTTACATCCATTTTTTCTTTTTTAGCATCTGGTAAAACTGTTCCTATAGTTACCTTTATTTCTTCAGCAGTACGATCTCCTATTAGTAATTTATATTTATCTTTAATATATTTCATAATATCAGCATCAAAAGTATTGCCTGCAACTTTTATAGAAGAACTATTTACAATACCTCCCAATGAAAGTACAGCAACATCAGTTGTACCACCACCAATATCAATAACCATACTACCACTTGGTTTTGAAATATCAAGTCCTGCCCCTACAGCGGCAACTTTGGGTTCTTCTTCTAGAAAAACTTTTCTTGCACCCATTCTTTCAGCTGCCTCTTTAATAGCATTTTTTTCTACAGGTGTGATATTTGATGGACAACAAATTAAAATTCTTGGTCTTGCAAAAAAACTTTTACCATTTACCTTTTTTATAAAATGATCAAGCATTATTTCTGTCGTTTCAAAATCAGCAATTACACCATCTTTCATAGGTCTTATTGCTTTTACTTTACCTGGTGTTCTCCCAAGCATATCTCTTGCTTCTGTTCCCACCGCAAGTGGTTTTTTAGTTTCTGAATCGATTGCTACTACACTTGGTTCATTTAGCACTATTCCTTGTCCTTTTATATAAATAAGAACATTGGCAGTGCCTAAATCTATTCCAATATCTTTTGAAAACATTATATCCCTCATTTCTACCATTTCTTACCATATATTATAGCATATTATAATTACTTATGACACATTTTTAAGTATTTTTTCTTAGTTGATTCTCCACCTCGTATATGTCTTATATCCGTATGAAATTTTAGTATTTTATCAACCTCTTTATAAAGAAATAAATCATATTCTTTAAGTCTTCCATGTAAATCTTTATGAACCGTACTTTTAGATACTTTAAACTTTTTAGCAATATCTCTTACTGTATCACCAGTTTCTAAAATATAGTTAGCCTCATTTAAAACTCTATATAAAATACTTTCCCTCAAACAAAACACCCCTTTATTTAAGTATATAAATGGAGTGCTTTTTTATACCTAAAAAGGAGCATAATACTCCTATATTTCATTTATATTCTTATTATAATATTCTTCTGGGTTTACGTTTTGTCCATTTATGATTAATTCAAAATGTAAATGATCACCTAAAGACTTAGAAATATTATTTGTACCACTTTTTCCAATTATGTCACCTTGTTTAATTTCTTGGTTTTCAGTAACCTTTACATCTGATAAACTTTGATATACACTAATCATATCATTGTCATGTCTTACTTCTACAACATTACCTAATATATTATCATTCTTAATAGATATAACAGTTCCATTTAGAATAGACACAACATCAAAATTATCTGATCCTTTGTACTCTACACCACTATTCTGTAAGTAAGTATCTTCATAATACAATAAAGCCTTTTTTTGTGTATCGGCATCTGCTTTATAATCGTAATAATTTTTAGCAATCTCCACATCAGTAGCCTTATATGGTCTTATAATTTGTGTTCCAGATGCAACAACTGGTACCTCATTATCAAAAATTGTTTTTGATACATAAACATAATCTTTGTCATTATTAAATGTATTCTCTGGTGCTAATGACTTTTCAATAAAGTAAATACTACTAAATACACTTAAAAATGTTAGTGCATATACACCGTAAACTACCCATTTTCTTAATACTCTTTTTTTCATTCTTTCACCTCTATTTAGAGTGTGAACTTATTTTAAAGTTTTTATACTAATTTTTTAAATTTTTTTAATTTCAACACCAGTATAATAGTATTTAAGTATTTGATCATATGTATATCCTGCCCTCGCCATACCTTCTGCTCCATACTGACTCATACCTACGCCATGACCATATCCTTTAGTATTTATAACAACATTTTCACCATCTTTTGTTATTTCAAAAAAACTTGATCGTAAATTTAACTTATCAATCATTTGACCACCAGTAAATGTATTACCATTAATTTTTATTTTATTTACTCTACCTGTACTAGTTGTGTCTATTTTCTCTATGTCTAATGTATCACTATATGATAGTCCCAATAAATTATAAAATTCTTTTAAGGAAATTGTTTTGTTTGTACTATATAGTGGAGATATTTCATCCCATGTTGAAGAAACACTTACTAAATAAGGTAATTGTTTACTAAATATTTCACCACTATTTTCAGTCGCACCTACACTTGTTGAAAAGAAAAAAGCTTCAGCAACATCTCCATTGTATGATATGTATTCTCCTTTTGTCTCAATAACGGCTGTTTTTATTTTATTAATTTTATCATTATAGCTTTCTTTCCACACACTTCTTAAATAATCGTCTGATAAATATACTTGGTTCATAATAGTATCTACAACATCATAATCTCTATCTTTATTATACTCCATTTTTTTCATAACATAACTTCTTGCAGCAACAGCTTGAGCCTTGAGTGCCTCAATATGAAAAGATGTAGGCATTTCTCCTGCAAGAACACCGGTTACATATTCTTCAAAAGGAACAACATCTATGATACCTGTATCTTCATGTCTAACTCTTACTTTCATATTTTCTTTAAAAATAAATTTTATTTCATTATCTTCAATAAAAATAGTAACAATTATATAAGGAACTAGTACAATAAGTAAAATAAAAAAGAGTATTTTTTTCATATATTTTATTCCTTTCTATAAAACATACAAACACTACTCTTAAATAAATTTTGAACTACTATAAAAATCCATAAAGAAATTAACTACTAAATATGATAAACCTAGTGCAACTAAGATATATAATAATCTTGCTTGATAATATCTATTTTTTTTAAATAAATTAGTTATATTTATACTATCAAGTGCCCATATTGATAGAGGAACACAAACACAATATAAAATAATTCTAAGCATTATTTTCCTCGTATTTAGTAATTAGATTAATTCTTCTTTGATGCTTTTCTAATTCTGAAAATGGTGTATTTAAAAATGTTTCTACTATTTTAATAGCATCTTCATCTGATAACTCGGCTGAAATAGCCATCACATTTGCATCATTATCATTTCTTGTATATTCGGCTTCTTTGGCACTATTTACTTTAGCACATCTAACACCTTTAACCTTATTACAAGCAATGCTCATTCCAATTCCAGAACCACAAATTAAAATACCAAAATCAATTCTTTTATCTCTTACATCTTCACCTATTTTAAATGCATATACTGGATAATCTACTGAATCTTCAGTCATAGTTCCATAATCCTTAAAATTTTTAAAATGTTCTACTAACTTTTTCTTTAAATTTACACCTCTATGATCAGATGCGATTCCAACTAACATAAATTTCACCTACCTAAATATATTATAAACTATTTATTTTTATTTAACTATATATATGACAAATATTTACAAAAAAAGCATATAAATATTTTACACATAAGTAAAAGTATTGTATAATCAAAATAGGTGATATATATATGCTAGTAGCGCAAATTAAAACAGACAAGAGGATATATAGTTTATATAGTGATAATATTGATGATAATTCAAGTGACAGTATTACTATATATGGACATTATTTTGAAAAAAATAAATTTTACCCATTAAATAATGAAGTTTTTGATGAATTTAGAAAATTAAAGTTGGGCAAAAATTATAAAAAAATTGATACAATTACGGAAAATAATATTAGTTACGACGTTATCCTTGATT
Source organism: uncultured Mycoplasmatota bacterium (assembly GCA_900547995.1). Classification (GTDB taxonomy): domain Bacteria; phylum Bacillota_I; class Bacilli_A; order RF39; family UBA660; genus UMGS1045. The sequence continues at coordinate 1,794 of URIY01000040.1, read as the reverse complement.
TAGATACTAACTTAAAACATTATTTTAATAATGGAAAAGAGAATTTAAAGTTATTTCTTAATAACTTTACACCTGTAACAATTGCATTGTCTAAAGACAACAAAGATAATAAAACCAATTTAAAAGCAATTGCCTGTGCCATTCTTACAAGCATGAACTGCACTTTTCTACTTTACTATTCAATTCCAAAACTCATAGTTTCATTAGATCAACCGGCTCAATACCAAGAAGTTATCGATAAATTAAATGATACACCTGAATTTACAATAGATATTGTAAAAAAAGTTATTAATTCAAATCCAAATTTAGATGAGTATGATAAAAATATTATTCTAAATGAAGAATTATTAAACTTTGTAATTCCATATATTAATATGAATGAATCATATAGAGCTGAATTATACAATTGTATTTTGCCTAATTTTACGATAGAAAAAAAAGATATTGAGGAAAAAGGAATCATAGGATTAAGAAAGTATAATAAAATTATTCTTGATACAAATAAAATTAAGAAAAATAAAGATGCCGAGGAATATTATATTCATGTATTAACACATGAATTTACTCATTTGGTACAACCATTTGGTACCAATTATAGTTTTATATATGAGGGTGTTACAGAAATGCTTTCTAATGAATTTTCTTATTTAAAAAAAGGCCCTTGTAATTCATATAGCGAAAACCAAAAATATATTGCAACATTAATGGAGATTATTGGAACTGAACCTGTTTTAGAATATTGTTTTACTAACAATGAAAACTGTATTAAAGAGAAACTTAAACCATATTTAATTGATGAACACCTAAATGAATTACTTGAATGTTTTAAAATAAGTGATGATAAAACAAATTTTAACAAAGTTAATAATTTATTAAACGAAGCATTTTATAATAAATATGGTTTGCAAATACAAGAAAGTGTTTTGACTAATATGTACTTAAATGATATTTATAATTTTAGTTTTTTTAACAATCCAACAAATGGAAGTTATTTAAAATATGGACCAAAGTTTGTCAAAAAAACTATGTATGATGGTAAAAATTCCTTTGAAGCATCAGTAATGGAATATGGTTACTTACCAATTATTGGATTAGAAAGCAGTAACAATAGTAATGAATTAAATGATGAAATAATATATGTTCCTAAGGATGTATTATTAACTAGTACTAGTCTTGAACAAGCAGTCAATTTAGTTCAAAGTAAAATAAAATAGACAACAAAATGCTGTCTATTTTTTATCAAAAAAGAAGAATTATTTTTCTTCTTTATCGAAACCATATCTACGATTAAATTTATCAATTTGTCCTGTCTTAGATGTTGTTTTTCCTTGTGCACCTGTAAATGCAGGATGACATTTATTACAAACTTCTAAGTGTAATGATTCATGATTTGATTTTACAGTAAATTCATTACCACAAGCACAAGTAACTTTAGTATCAACATATTTTACATTAGTTTCTTTTGCCATCTTAATTCTCCTTTCGCCATGACTTCTTATAAGCCATAGATAAATACTAATTTAGTATATCAAGTTTTTTTTGATTACGCAAGGTAATTTTATAAAATTTAATCATTTTTTAAAGAGTTTAACTCCTCTATAGATAAACCTGTGATTTCACTAATATCTTTAATATCCATATTCTTTGATAACATCACTTTAGCAATTTCAATACTTTTATCACTTTTACCAGTCTCATAACTATCTGATAAATCTTGTTTATGTGCTTCTTCTAAATCGTAATAACCAACAAAATCTGGATCAGTACTTAACTCTTCTACTCTTCTTATACATG
>URIY01000039.1 GCA_900547995.1 uncultured Mycoplasmatota bacterium | reverse complement strand
TCTTTCACCTCCACTTATATCTTTCGATAAATGTTAGTGAAATTCCTTTTAAATATCAAAAAAATATGTAAATTTTGATTATTCCATTTAATTTTAATTTAAAAACTAACTTATAATCAAATTTATTTGCATAAATTTATAGAAATTATATATTTTTATGGTAAAATATATGGCAAGTTGGTGATTTATATGTACAAAAGTAATGTTAATTTAAATTCTTATAAGATTTTTTATGAGGTAGCATCCAGTGAAAGTATATCTGATGCTTCGAAAAGATTGTACATAACACAATCTGCAGTTAGTAAGGCCATTAAAAAATTAGAAGATGATTTAAATACTAAACTATTTTATAGAAATTCAAAGGGAGTTAAATTAACAGATAAAGGAAAACAATTGCTTTTTTATGTTAATGAAGCATTTAATAATTTAATTACTGCTGAAAGAGCTATCATAGAAAATAACTCATTAAGTAAAGGAAAAATTTCTATTGGCGTTCCATCACAAATTGGTTCCTTTTTTATTTTTGAAAATATTGCCGATTTTCACAAAACATATCCAAATATAGAAATAACAATAATTAGTAAAACAACTACACAATTATTAAAACTCTTAGAGCAGCATGAAATTGACTTTATAATTGATACATCACCCATCAATACAAATTTAGATAATATTGTTATAAAACCGTTAAAAGAAGTCCAAAATTGTTTTGCTATCAAATATAACTCTAACATTAACATAGAAAATATAAAATCTATTAAAGATCTATCAAACTATCCATTGGTATTACCAATTAAAGGTGCATATAATAGAAAACAATTAGATAAAATTGTGGAAAAATATAATATTAGATTAAATAATGTAATAAATATTCATACTAGTGAAATGATAGTAAGTTCTATAAAAAAAGATCTTGGTATTGGTTATATTATATATGATGTCATTAAAGATAATATCAAGAATGGTGAACTTAAATTAATTAATTTTAAAGAAGAATTGCCAAAAACAGAAATTAATTTGGTATATATTCAAAAATATCTAACTATTGCTCCTAAATTTTTTATCGAAAATTACTTAAAAATTCATATTGACTGATATGAATTTTTTTCATATTGCTTATGAAATATATAGAGGATTATAAAATAAAAAATGGTGGTATACTTAATTCATTGGAGGAATAAATTATGAAGAATATAACGAATATTGCTTTATTTGCAAAATCATTTTATTTACTTGGTGATAGTCTTAATTTCTGTTATGACTGTAAATATTGCAGGTTAAACTGTGAAAAATGTGAGGAAAAACATTATAAAATCTTACCAAGTGATATTAACCCTATTTTTACAAATATTCCTGTTGCTATAAATTTATTTTATGGAGATCCATTATTACAAATTGATAATACTATTAATTATTTACGACAATTGGAAAAAGTAAAACATAAAGGGCCAGTTGTTATTGTAACTAAGGGGGATTTTAGTAAATTTCCAGATATTAATTTTGATTTAGATTTACACATAGCCTTTTCTACTTTTGGAGTTGACTCACCATTAGATGGTGGAAAAATGGAAAGATTTGTAAATAATTTAAAACAAACAAAATTAAGAAAAAATAATTATAAATACTCTATTGAATATAGACCCATTGTATATAATGTCAATGATTCTATCGAAGCATTTGATACAGTATTAAAACTAGCTAAAGATTATAATATGGCCATAGGATATTCAGGATTACAAGGAAAACCTGAAAGTGCAAAAATATGGAAAGAAAATAATATTGATTTGAAACCATATCCTGGTTATGAATTTGGACATAAAAAAATTATCGATGAAAAGATTGTAACTTTATTTGAAAAAATGGCAAAAAAATACAATGTTCCTATCTTTCGAAAAACATCTTGTTTATTTTCATATGTCCATAATTTACCAAGAGATTATAACGCACACTATTATAGACCAAATGAAATGGGGTGTGACAATTGTATAATGAAAAAGAAATGTCAAACTTTCAAAAAAAATTTATCTATTGATACTAATTTACAAGAAATTATACCTTTTGAATACAAAATTATAAATAAAGAAGAACATGAATGTATACTAAAGAAAAAAGGAATTTGTCAGGCACCTACTGATGATTGTAGCCATATAAGTGGAAAACTTATATATATACCAGAACTTATTACTATAACTGATGTTAGAATTATAAAATGGTTAACTGGTTATACTGTTGATGCCTGCTTTTACGAATCACCAAATATGAGTAGTAAATGGGTTAAAAACAAAACATTAATAAAAAAGTATAATTATTAAAGCATATTTTAACAAAAATATTGCTTTTTTTCATAAAATACGGTATCATAATATTTCCAAAGAGAAGGGGGAATTTTGATGTATACATTAGATTTTAGTTTAATATTTAACAATATTATTGATAATATAGATAGTCTTAGTGAAGAAGAATTATTAGAACAATTAAATTTATTATATAGTCATATTAATTTACCTGATGAAATAAAAGCATCTAACAAATTAAAAAGAATAATTTATAAAACTATTAAGGATATTATTACACTATATAAATATAAAAGTATTGTTGTTAATAAAACTAGAAATAATTATTTGTGTGGAAATAATCCTACTAATTTAATTAATTCGGAATTTTCATCTCCATATAACTTTCTAAAATTAGATTTAGATGATTTTGAAATAAACAATTTTATTATAAGTGGTGAAATAGGTAAAATTGAACAAGCAATAAATATATCAAATTTAAATTTTTTCCCAATTACATCAAAAATAATAAGTGACAATTACAAATTATCAACTAGACAAAGAGAAATTTCTTTTGTCAGAACGGGACTAACTACTAATAAATTAGAATATACAGATACTTATATATATTATATTAATAATATAATTGATAGTATAAGAAAAAATACTTATGTTTTAAAAAACATTGAGATTGATAATTATAAAAAATTAGGATTAAATGATTTATTAAATATTGTTTATTATCAGATTGAGCAAAGTATAGTTAAGCCTATTAATTCATTAATCATTAAAAGATGCCATAAATATCCAGAATATATTGAAGTAACTAGAAATAATCAAAAATTTTTAACTACCTTTAATATTGAAAATGGTATAAATTCATTAATTAATTATTCTGAACCAAGTAATAAAACTATTACAAGAATTGATGGAAATGTTTATACTTCATATATGCTTTCAGGACAAAAGATAGAAAGTAAAGAAGATAAAATAGTTGATGAAATACAAGATGATCAAGAAAAAAATGATTTTGTTAAATATTATAGTTATGTAAATAAAACGTTATAATTTGGTATAACGTTTTTTAGTATACTATTATTTGTTTATTAGTATCATTCTTAATAGAATCTTTATACTCAGTTGGAATAACAATTGTATTTATATCACCATCAGATATATATCTTGTTTCTTTTAAACGATTAAAATTCATCTTTATATCAAAATTTTCACCATTATTATCATATGCCCTTATACGTTTAATAAATTGTGGATTGAAACTTTTACTAAACGGACTATAATTAGCTTCCCATCCTACTCTTAAAGTTGATTTTGTATTATATTTATAGCCATTATATGTTCCTTCTATAATATACTTAAAATTACTATGGTCATCATCATATGGAGAGCCAAATGGCAAAGCAACAATATTTACATATTTATCTTTAATAATACTATCTAATTTTTGGTACATTTTTCCAACTTCCTGAGTTGCTTTATTTTCATCTACAGTTGTAAAATCTACATGGGTATATGTATGATTACCAATATCATAACCATTATCTATTAACCAATTTAATATTTTTTCATTATATTCAGTTTGTCTAAATAATCCCCCATTTATGAAAAAAGTAGCTGTTACATTATAATCAGGATATTTCTTTTTATATTCTTCTAATATTCCCACGGCACTATTTGGATCAATAATGATATTCCCATTACTATCCAAACCAGTTACTTTGATATTGTTTTCAAGACCATCATCAAAAGTTAAAACAATAGGACTTTTACCCATTTCTGTATCAATTTTACCATCAATATAATCTTCTAATCTAATCATTCTATATCCTTCATTATAATAATAATCTAAATCTTTTCTAAATGATTCAGCTGTTCTTGTATATCCATCTTTATCGACATTTCCACCAGTATATGCTGTATCACTATCCTTTAAATTAACTATTCCGTGATACATCATAACAGGTATAAGTCCACTTTCATCTACATTATTTTCCTTATATTGTTTTTCCATATTCTTACCCTTAGATTTAGATACAACAATTTTAGTATCTTTTTTTAATGTCTCATCACTTTTAATATTCTGCCATGTAACATTATCCTTAATGATACTATCATCAAATACTTCATTTATTTCTAAATCAAGATTATATTTAGTTGTAAATTCCACTACTTCTTTAATATTTTTATTATAAAAATTAGGCATTATCAATTCATCCTTTTTATTATTAAAGATAAGTATAATCATAACAACAACTATAAAAATTAAACCAATTAACATTTTTTTCATACAACTCACCACTTATTATTCTAACCATATTATAAATTTTTATTTTTTTTAAATTTAACACATACTATTCCAAAATTAACCAATAATAATATTTAGATTGGAGGATTAGTATGAAATTTTTAAAATTATTATGGAAATTATCTATATCCTTTTATATTATAATACTTATTTGTTACACTTGTATATGTTTTTATGCTGTAATGAAACCAAAACTTAATATTAGTATTGCAAATAGTTATTATTTATATGACAAAAACAATAATTTATTTTCTGGTTCCAATGATGATTGGATTAGTTTAGAAAAAATATCTGATGATTTGATTAATGCAACAATTGCAATTGAGGATAAAAATTTTTATAAACATCAAGGTTTTGATTTTCTTAGAATTATAAAATCGCTATATATAAATGCGATTAATAGACAAAACCTACAAGGAGCATCAACAATTACTCAACAATACGCTAAAAACTTATTTTTAGATTTTGGAAAAACGTGGGAAAGAAAAATTGAAGAAGCCAAACTTACAGTTAGATTAGAGGCTCACTATTCCAAAGACGAAATACTAGAGGGTTATTTAAATACAATTAATTATGGTGGAGTTTTTGGCATCGAAAATGCTTCTAAATATTATTTTAATAAAAGTGCATCTGATTTAACACTAGCCGAAGCTTCTATGCTAGCAGGTATACCTAAATGGCCATCTAGGTATTCTCCTTTTATTGATGAAAAGGCTGCTAAAGACAGACAATATTTAATTCTAGAAGCAATGGTAAATAACAACTACATAACTAAAGAAGAAATGGATAAAGCATATAATGAAGAATTAGTTTATCACGGTAAAAAAGATTCTACATCACTAATTACACAAAAATATTTTGAAGATGCCGTTTATGATGAACTACAAAGTATTAAAAGCATACCTTCTTCACTTCTTAAAACAGGTGGACTTAAAATATATACAACTTATGACTATAATATTCAAAAAAATATGGAAGAAAGTATGATTAACAATTTAAAAAATAATCAAGATATACAAGTTGCAAGTGTGGCTATGAATCCAAGTAATGGAGAAATATTAGGACTCATTGGTGGTAGAGATTATGCGACTAGTCAGTTTAATCGTGCTACATCTGCAAAACGTCCTGTAGGCTCTACAATGAAACCACTACTATACTATGCAGCACTTGAAAATGGTTTTACAGCATCAACAACTTTTAAAAGTGCTAAAACGACTTTTACTTTTAGTGAAGACAAAACATATAGTCCCCAAAACTATGGTGATAAATACCCTAATAAACCCATTACTATGGCTGCTGCTATTGCTCTATCAGATAATATATATGCCGTTAAAACACATTTATTTTTAGGTGAAGATGCTCTTGTTGATATGGCTAAAAGATTAGGAATTACAGCTAAATTAGAGCCCGTTCCATCTCTTGCACTTGGATCTCAAGATATAAATTTAATTGAAATGTTAAACGCATATGCCACTTTTGCTAATGAAGGCTATAAAGTTACCCCTCATTTAATTACGAAAGTTGAAGATATGGATGGTAATGTTTTATATGAATTTAATGAAGAGCCTGATAATATTTTAAATAAGAGTTTAGTTTATATTATGAATGAATTACTAACAAGTACATATGCAAGTGAATTTATTGATTATACTTACCCTACGTGTGCTGTCATAGCTGGAAAAATGAGTAGAAAATATGCTGTCAAAACAGGTACAACTGATACTGATCATCTTATTTTTGGTTATAATAAAGATTTAATTATTGGCGCATGGGTTGGATATGATGACAATAAACCAACTATTCCTGCTGATGGGCTTGCTATCAAAAATATGTGGATTGATGCAATGGAAAGTAGTCTAAAAGATTCCAAAAGTACATGGTATGAAATGCCATCTAATGTAGTTGGTATGCTTGTTGATCCTATAAGTGGTGAGCCATCAAATGGTAAAAATAAAAGAATGTTTTATTACATAAAAGGTACAGAGCCATATGAAGATTATGATTTAGATGACTTACTTCCTACCATTAAAGAAGTAGAATAATTATCCCTTGTAAAATAAGATATTTAATTATATAATAAATACATAAAAAGGAAGATTTTATGTATAAAAAATATTTAAATTGTTATAGCACACTTCTAATAAGTTTATTATCAATTACCCTTGGAATATTATTACTTACTTTAAATATTAAATTATTATTTTTAGTAATCTATTTAATATCTATTATACTTATTATTTATGCTGCATCTAACTTATTAAAATTAATAACCAAAAAATATCAAAAAGAGAAAAAAATAGGAATTATAATACAAATTTTATTAAATACTATTATTCCTATTATTTTTGTTGTCATTCCAAATATTCCATTATCTATTTTTTCTATTATTTTTGGACTTTATATTTTATTTAATGCTACTGTAAAACTAATTAATTATATTATTTTAAAAAAGAATAAAGTTAGAGGAAGACTCATAGAATTAATAATATTTATTTTTTATTTAGTATTTGGATTATCTTGCATATTTTTACCACTTGTTAGATTAGATACTATTATTACTATTATAAGTATTTATTTTATCTTACTTGGTATAAGTCAATTTACCGATTTTATTTTTCAAGTAATACCTAAACATAAAAAGGATAATTTAAAAAGAAAAATTAAAATTACTTTACCTGTTTTCCTAAGTGTATTAATTCCTCATAGTATTTTACAGGAAATAAATAAAGATATTGAAATTGAATATAAAAATAGAAAAAATATTTCTAAAGATAATAAACCTGACATTGAGATTTTTATTCATGTAACCAAAGATGGTTTTGGAGCTATGGGTCATGCTGATTTATATTTTGATAATGAAATAATATCTTATGGTAATTATGATTATCACTCTATTAGAGTATTTGAATCAATTGGTGATGGTGTCTTATTTACAACTCCAAATAAAGAAAAATATATTGAATTTTGTCAAAAGAATAGTAAAAAAACATTATTTGGTTTTGGATTAAAACTAACTGATAAACAAATTAAAGCTGTAAGAAATAAAATAAAGAAAATTAAAGAAAATACATATGAATGGAATATACCTAGTATCTTAGCACAAGAAAAACCTTCTAAAAAAGATTTTTATGCAGTAAGATTATATAGAGAAACACAGCCTCAATTTTATAAATTTAAAAGTGGTAAATTTAAAACCTATTTTGTTTTAGGTACTAATTGTGTTCTTCTTGTTGATTCTATTTTAGGTGCATCAGGAATAGATATATTAAAAATAAATGGAATTATTACACCAGGAACTTACTATGATTACCTAGCTACAGAATATATAAAGAAAAACAGTAATGTTATTTCATATACTATTTATAAATAAGCATATATTTAAGTTATCTTTCATATTATGTATAAATGAAAGGAGCAATATATGGACAAGATTGATACAAATTTTTCTACTTTAAGTCATGCTGTAACAATAAATGAAAGGAAAAATTTACTTATTAGTGGTGTAAAAAAAATAGATAGTTTTGATAATGAAGAATTTTTAATGGAAACTAATATGGGTTATATTGATATTAAGGGTGAAGAACTAGAAATTGTAAAACTAGATACCTTTCAAGGCAATGTATCAATTAAAGGAAGAGTAAATAGTTTAACCTATATGGAAGGTCCTAATAAAAAAGATAAAGATGAAAATTTATTTAGTAAATTGTTTAAATGATCAAATTAAATATACAAATTAATTTAATCTTTTTTTCATTAATATATGGTCTTATTTTCTCTTTATTTTTAGATTTAAATTATAAATTATTACACCATAAAAATATAATTATTAAATATATATCAACTATTATTTGTACAATCATTAGTGTCATAACATATTTTTATGGAATACAAAAAATTTGTTATGGTATTCTTCATATATATTCACTGATATTAATTATTGTAGGTTTTATTATTCATAATTTAGTTTTTAAACTAATTGAAAAAAAGAAAAACAAGTGATATAATTATCTATAATAGTAGGTGATTATTATGTCTAAGAAAAATAAGAAACTTGCAAAAAGAAGACTAATTGTTTTTGGTTCTCTATCCATTGTTGCAATCATATGGTTTTTTTCGACTTTAATTACTTATACTATGAATATTAAAAATTTAAAAAATGAAAAAACAAATTTAGAAAATCAATTATTAGAATTAAAAGAAAATGCTGATGATTTAAAAAATGAAATAGAAAAATTAAAAGATCCTGAATATTTAGCAAGATATGCTAGATCTGAATATTCTTATTCTAAATCCGAAGGAGAATATGTTATTAAGATTAACGAAGATGAAGACAATGTTGTACAAATAACTAAAGAAAAAAATAGTTTTAGTAAATACATAATTGGTGGAAGTGGAATACTCTTATTATTAATTATTGGATATATAATCAAAAAATAACCTAGCATTTGCTAGGTTTTATAGTTTAAAATCATTTATAATATCATCATTCATGTCTTTACCATCAAAATATGTCTTTTGTTTATATTTGCAAACAGCAGCAACTAAATTAGATGGAAAAACACGTGCTAAATGATTATAATCTGTAATGATATCATTATAATATTTTCTTGAAGCAACTATTTCAGCTTCTGACTCTGCAAGACCTAAATCTATTTTAATAAAGGCCTCACTATCCTTTAAACTTGGATTTTCCTCTTTTATCTTGTGAAATTCATTGATAGCGTCATATAATTGTCTATCTAAATCAAAATTGGATAATTTTCTCGAACGAAGTTTAACAATATTTTCAAGGATATCACCTTCAATATTAGTATTAGCCTTGATAATACCAATTGATTTATTTAGTAAATCAAATCTTTTTCTTAAAGTCGAATCAATATTAGCTTCTGCTTCATTTATTCTAATAATAAAATTTTGAAATCTATTATAAATACTAATTAAATACATAAAAATAATACATAAAACAATAAATAAACTAATACATATCATTACTAAACACATCTACTATCACCATATACATTATAACATATATTTTAATTATTTGGAATAAATTCTGGACTATAATTTATTTTCTCATCAAAAGTTATAAAGTCAACATAAATCATTAGTAATAATTGCCACTTACCTGTTGACGGTTCACTAAGTATAATATGATCTCTTCCGGATTGTTCAATTATACCAGTAAATTCTCTATCTCTAAATTCATTAGAGTCAGGAAAAGTCATATGTACCCTTACTTGTTTTCCTTTATTTAATCTAAGTATATTCTCAATATATGATTGTTCCATAGGCATATCAATTTGATTATTGTTACTCATATTGTAACTAGGGGCCATTTCCTGATTAGGAGTTGGTATATTACCTGAATATATTGGATTTCCAGGAAAAGCATTATTATTATAATAAGCATTATTCATAAAATCATCCTTTCAATAAATATTATTATATTTTATCTTATTTATGACAAGCATTAGAGTTTATGATATAATCTTTAGGGAGGATAGATTTATGGAAGTAAATGTTGGAATATCAAATAGACATGTTCACCTAAAGAAGGAAACATTGGATTTATTATTTGGAAAAGATTTTGAATTAGAAATTCAAAAAGAATTATCACAAAAAGGACAATTTGCAAGTAAGCAAACTGTTTCTATTAAAGGCCCAAAAGGACAAATTGACAATGTTCGTATACTTGGTCCTGTAAGGAGTTATAATCAAGTTGAAGTAAGTAAAACGGACTCTTTTAAATTAGGTGTTAAGCCGCCTGTTAGAAATTCTGGGGATTTAGAAGGAAGTGAAAAAATTACCATTATTGGACCAAATGCAACTATAGAACTTGATGAAGGATGTATTATTGCAACTCGTCATATTCACATCACTTTTGACGAATTAGAAAAATTGGGTCTAAAAAATAATAGTACTGTATCAATTAAAATTGATGGTGAAAAAGGTTCTACTTTAGATAATGTTTATTTAAAGGCAAGTGAAGATGCTACATTAGAGTTACATTTAGACACAGATGATGCTAATGCATGCCTTTTATCACAAGGTGATAAAGTTAAGGTAATATTTTAATATGCAAAATGAATACCGTATATGTAATAAATGTAAGGCAGTTGACTCCAAAAAACTTATTAAAATAATAAAAGAAATGGATAAAAATTGTGATATAAAAATTGGCTGTCAAAACTTTTGTGGAATTGGTAGAACAAAACCATTTATTATTTTAAATAATATACCAATTATTGGTAATAATGAAGATGATTTAATTAATAAAATTAAAGAAAAAAAGGTATGTAATAAATAAAATACCTTTTTTTCCTATATAATTTTAGAAATATATATACTAGATAAAGATTAAAATATAATTTTTTACATTATATTGTATTTTTATTATTATTTTTTCTAATATTTACACATTATTTTTAAATTTAATGTATATTTAATACCATTGAAATGCATTTTTCAAATATATTTTGTATATTTTTTTACAAACAGAATTTAATTTTTAATACTTGTTAAAATATTACATAATTATTATAAAAGAAAAAGATGACATAGTCACCTTTATACAAATAATGGTCTTTTTGGTTTTAAATCCAATTTTATCTTACTATTATATTTTTTATATTCAACTACTTTTCCTTCTTTTAAACTCTTATTTACATCAATAAGCCTTTGATTAGTTGAACCTCTATATATACAATCATAAGATCTTAATTCTAACATGAATTTACCATCAACTAAAACATCTATATTTTCAAGTAAATGGTATATTTTATCATTTGTTTTTCCTAAATTAACAAGTCTTTCAAAAGTAAATCCTGTATAACACCATACATTAAGTCCTATCGATTTACAGAATTTTGCTACCTCAAGTGTTGCATCTACTTGGAAGAAGGGATCTCCTCCTGACAAAGTGATACCATCTTGTAATTTTAGGGTTCTTATTTCATTTTTTAATTCTTCTACATCTTTTAAAAAACCACCATTGAAATCATGTGTTGATGGATTATGGCATCCAAGGCAGTTATGGGAACAACCTTGTGTCCAAATAACTGTTCTTAATCCTTCTCCATCTACAATACTATCTGGTTGAATTTCACGTGCAAGTCTAATATCCATATCTAACAACCACAGTCTTTAACTAATCCTTGTTTTCCATGTTTAACACGATCTCTTTCTTCAGCCTTCTTACCGTCATTAAATCTTTCAGTAGTACCAACTAAATATCCTGTGATTCTTCTGATTCTTTCAAATCCTACTCCTTCTCCAACTTTTTTCTCTTTCATAAAAATACCTCCTAATCATTAAAATTATCTTTTATATCATCAACATTTACAGCTTCAAATTCACGTCTTCCACATCCTGGGCAAACATCACCAATAACACCAACATAACCACATACTGGATCCCTATCAACTGGATGGTTAATAGCTCCGTATCCAATACCTGCTTCTTTCATTGTTCTAACTACTTTTTCAAATACATCTATATTATTAGTTGTATCACCATCAAGTTCAATATAACTAATATGTCCTGCATTTGTAAGTGCATGATATGGTGCTTCTGTTTTAATTTTATCAACAATTGATATATTATAATAAACCGGTACATGAAAAGAATTAGTATAATAATCTCTATCTGTTATGCCTTTTAGTTTTCCATATACAGCCTTATCTATTTTAACAAATCTTCCAGATAATCCTTCTGCAGGTGTTGCAAGACAAGTAAAGTTTAAATTATATTTTTCAGTATATTCATCACATTTTTTACGCATAAATGTAATAATTTCAATTCCTAATTTTTGAGCCTCTTCACTTTCACCATGATGTTTTCCAATTAATGCTTTTAAGCACTCTGCAAGACCTATGAAACCAATACTTAAAGTACCATGCTTTAATACTTTTCTAAGTTTATCACCTGGTTTTAATTTTTCACTATCAAGCCATACACCTGCTCCAAGTAAGAATGGGAAATTATATACCTTTTTACTGCATTGAATTTCAAATCTTTCTAATAATTGATCTTTTACTAAATCCATTAATTCTCCAAGTTCTTGATAAAAACCTTCCATATCAGTCTTTTCATTTGAAACTATACCATGTTTAATACCTAATCTTGGTAAATTAACAGTCGTAAATGATAAATTACCTCTACCAGGTGTTACAGATTTATCTGGATCAACATGATTAGCTAAAACTCTTGTACGGCATCCCATATATCCTACTTCCGTTGTATAATCGCCTGGTTTATAATACTCTAAGTTATATGGAGCATCAATAAATGAAAAGTTTGGAAATAATCTTTTTGCTGAAACTTCACATGACAATCTAAATAAATCATAGTTTCTATCTTCTGGATTATAATTAATTCCCTCTTTTACTTTAAAAATCGAAATTGGGAATATAGGAGTTTCTCCATGTCCAAGTCCTGCATCTACTGCAAGTAAATAATTTTTTACAACCATTCTACCTTCTGGTGAAACATCTGTACCAAAATTAATTGAAGAAAATGGTACTTGTGCTCCTGCTCTTGAATGCATTGTATTTAAATTATGTACAAAAGCTTCCATAGCTTGATATGTTTTTCTATCTGTTTTAGCCAAACTACTCTCATAAGCCTTTTCAAAGATTTTTCTTATATGATCTGTTTCTTTCATAAATGGAGCAAAAATATCAATATCAAATTCGATACTATCTAATTTATCAATTTCTTTAACAAGTTTATCCATATTAACAAAATTTAAGAATTCTGAATAATCAAGTAAATCATATAAATCTTGTTTAAATTGCTTTTTAAATGTTAGTAATACACCAGGTGCCATGTAAAAATCAAATGCAGGGATACTTTGTCCACCATGTTGATCATTTTGATTTGATTGAATAGCAATGGCTGCAAGTGCACCATAACTCATAATATCTTTTGGCTTTCTTAAGAAACCATGACCTGTTGTAAATCCATGTTTAAACAATTTATTTAAATCAATCTGCATACATGTAGTAGTTCCCATTGGTAAAAAGTCCATATCATGAATATGAATATCTCCACTATCATGTGCAGCAGCAAACTTTGGTTTCATTAGATATGCTTTAGCAAATTCCTTAGAAACAGTGCTACCATAATGAAGCATTGTTCCCATTGCTGAATTTCCATCTACATTAGCATTTTCCCTCTTTGCATCATCTTCACTTGCACTCTTTAAACCAAGTCCTTCAATAACTTTTAAAAACTTATGTAATTTTTTTTCATCTGAGAACATCTGTCTAGATTGATTTCTTCTTTCACGATATTCAGAAAATGATTCATAAACATCATCATATTTTTTTTGTTTCAAAACATCTTCAATTATATCTTGAATAGCTTCAATTTTAATTTTCTCAGCATCAGCGTAATCCTTTTCAATTTTATCAAGAACAGCCTCATATACCTTATGCATATCTTTCTCAGTATATTTTTTCTCACCAATTTCTTCTTCAGAACTTGGGTTATTAATAACACTATCGAATCCCTTTTTTATGGCTAAGGCAACTTTTGTACAATCAAAATCTACCTTTTTTCCATCTCTTTTAACAACAATTAAATTAATTGGTTTTTCCTCTACAGCTACCATAAATCCTCCTACCTTATCTCTATTTTTATTATAGAATAATATTATGTATTTGTCAATTAACGACATTAATTTTACTTTTTTGATTTTTGGTTACTTTTTGTATTTATAAAAAAAGGAATTTTTAATTTTTTTAATTTTTTGTATATTTTTTATTTTCTTAATATATAGTAAATATCATTAATTTACCCTTATTTTATAAGGAATTATATACAATTTAAATTTATTTTATTTTTTTGAAATTCTTTAATTTTTTTCAATATTTTTAATTTTTATATTTTTTATTTTTCAATTTTTTTAATAATTTTTAAAAAAATATTTGTGCATACAAATGTTCGTAAATAATAAAATAATAATTAATAGAATATACTTTATATGGTGATATATATGAAGAAAATAATATTACTTTTTATATCTTTAATGTTAATTACAGGATGTAACAAAAAGGAATATAATATAACAACAATTACTGAACATATAAAAAATGCATCTGTTGCAGCCACATATCCTGAAACACATATTAAATTATTAGATAAAGAAATAAATTCGTACATTAATTCTAAATATGATGAAATAACAAATACTACTAATGAATTAAATATTGATTACACGTTTGATATTATTTTTAATCGATATATTAATATAACCCTTATATCGGAAATTAATAATATTAAGGATAGTAAAAAGGATATTATTACCTACATATATGATAAAACTAATAATAAATTATTAACTATAAATAATATTGTAAGTAAAAATAGTTTAAAAACAATTAAAAAAACAAGAAGAAGGTTTATATCCATATTAA
>URIY01000038.1 GCA_900547995.1 uncultured Mycoplasmatota bacterium | reverse complement strand
GTTATTATTGATATAATTACTATTTCATTTTTATATTTCATATTTAAACCACTTCTAACTCCAAAAAATTATTTTCTAACAATTATATTACATTGTGATGTAATCCATAAATAACTTAAAATTATTATACTAATTATTATTGCAGTAATTACTAAATTGTAATTTGTAATTATTTCAATACTTCATTTAATTCTTTTAATGATAGTCCTCTAATTAAAATATTATTATCATTTTCATCAATAACAAACTTCATTAGTTTATTTATTGCCTTATAATAATCTATATCTCCTAAAATCCCATTATTAGTTGTACTTACAAACATTAATTTCCATTCATCAACTTCTGTATCATCAATTTTATATAATGCTTTGGGATTCTTTGGAAGTGAGGTTATGGTATTTTCTGTTAGTGCAAATGCACCAAATGGCTTACCATCTTTACCTTTATAAAAATTTGGGTTCCCCATATAAGCACTTTTCCAATCATCTTTTTCTTTTTTCGTAAATTTATTAAATAATCCCATAATTAATCTCCTCCATTAATTGTAATTTATAATTCCTTTGTTATTATTTATTCAACATTTTTAAGTGATTCTATCATATTTATCTTTTTTAGATTATAATGTGTAACTATATTTACGATAATAGTAAAAAATATAGTCATCAAAGCAGATATAACATAACTTAATATATCAACGTGCCTAATAAACATTATATAATCTGGCTCACAAGTAGATATAATGAAATGACTTAAATATGACCCAAACAATAAACCTATAGCAATTCCAATAATAGTTAATAAAACATTTTCCCTCGTAATATATCTATCTACCTCATTATGATAAAACCCTAATACTTTTAAAGTTGCAATTTCCCTTTTTCTTTCACTAATATTGATATTCGATAAATTATATAAAACGACAAAGGCTAGTAATGCTGCAGCGATAATTAAAATTGCTACAATAGAATCAATAGAGCCTAGCATACTATTGATATTTTCTTTTATATCTTCATTATTTACAATAGAAGTTATTTCATTTTTACTAATATACTTTTCATCAAATTGATTGCTATCATGTTCATTTAAATTATCAAAATCTATTAGAAAAGAATTTATTTTATAATTTTTAAATGTATTTTCATAAGTATTTTTATTGATATATAAATACTGGTTAATA
The DNA here is from genome assembly GCA_900547995.1 of uncultured Mycoplasmatota bacterium. Classification (GTDB taxonomy): domain Bacteria; phylum Bacillota_I; class Bacilli_A; order RF39; family UBA660; genus UMGS1045. The sequence goes on along the minus strand of URIY01000038.1, from coordinate 15,518 downwards.
TAGTTTTTTATAATATGTTCTACAATAAGTTCATATTTATTATTTTCATCATCAAATAGTATAAGTTTATCTCCTAGATCTATATTTAAAAGAGTTGCAGTCTTTTCGCTAATAATTACCGAATTGTCGCTAGGAATTAAATTTGTATTATCCTTATCTTTTACACTATCTAATGTTATTACATCTCTTAATTCTTCATTATTATTTGCAACAATCATTGTCACTTCCTCAGTATTACCTTTATATCCAACTGTGATATTATCAATGTTAGTTTCTACTATTTTACGAATAGATTTTTCGTTTTTTATTTCTTGTTTTACCACATCATAATTCGTATTTTCTTTTAACATCACAATTTTTTCATAATTAAAAATATGTTCAAACTGATAATTTGTAACATCTTTTAAGGAATCTTTCAACCCAAATCCTGCTAATATTAAAGCAGTACATCCGGCAATTCCAAATAGTGTTGTAATTACTCGGCTTTTATATCTAAATATGTTTCTAACGGTTATTTTATTAGAAAAATTTAATCTTTTCCAAATAAACGGAATATACTCTAAAAGTATTTTCTTACCACTCTTTGGAGATTTAGGTCGCATTAAATTAGCAGGTACATTTTTTAGATTCTTTATGCATATAAATATTGCTGTACCACAAATACAAAAAACACATATTAAAAGACCAATAAAATTAAAAAGATTATTTGATTCATATATAAATTTTGGTATAAAAAATAATTTTTTATAAATATTCCAAATAACATAAGGGATTAAAACAGACCCTATCAATATCCCTAAAATACCACCAGTAATGGTCGCCAATAGTGAAAATACAATATATTTAGATGTTATATGAAAATTATTAAAGCCTAATGACTTTAAAGTTCCATTTTCAGTTCGATCTTCTTCAATCATTCTCATCATAGAAATAAGACTAACTAAAATGGCTACACAAAAGAATATAATCGGAAATACATTACCTAATTTGTTTAGATTATCACTAGCAATCACAAGGTCTTTATAAGAATCATTATCATTTCTATCAAATATGTACCATTTTGGCTTAATAAAATTACTCTCATCTAACTGTATTCCATATTGATTTGCTTCTAATATTTTTTCACCATAAAGTTCGCTATACCTAACATCTTGTCTTTCTTCTTTCATATTCTCTACAGAATCAATTACTTTACTAATAGTATCCAAATACTCATCACTATTTGTTACCATTTTTTTTGCTTGTTTTACTGTAATATAGATATTGGTAAATGCTTCTTCTTTGACTACTTCTTCATTTGCATAAGCATAATAATTAACTTTGCCATTTCCAAGGGTAGTTGTAGGTCTTTCAGTTGAAAAATATATTGGACTAATAACTGTACCAACAATTTTCTTTTTCTCATTCATAATTGTAATGGTATCATTTATTTTTAAATTGTTTTCTTCTAAAAGCAATTTATCAACAACAATTTCACTATTGTTACTAGGAAGTTTTCCATCACTCAAATAAACTTTGTTAATATTATTATTAAGTCCTATAATTCTTAAAACAAACTCCTTATTATCAAGTTCTAAATAGGTATCTTTGGTGTAAGTTCCTATTACTTCTTTTACATCATTTATTTTTTTTAATTCTTCTATATCATTATTAGTTAATCCTAAATTAGAAATAATTTCGATATCATAAACATTATTTTCGTCATAATAATTGTCTAATGTTTTTAACATATCAGGTCCACAAGACTGAATCCCCGTAAAAAAACCTACTCCTAAAAAAGCCATACAAAACAAGGAAAGAAACCTTTTATTATTATCTTTTATTTTCTTAAAAATATGTTTTAATAGTTTATTTTTCATCTTACCACTCAACATCCTCCACTCTTTTAGGATTTTTGTTTATGATAATTTCATCTACGCCACCATTTTTAAACTTAATTATTTTATCAGCAATCAAAGAAATAGCAGCATTATGTGTTATAATGATTACTGTCATTTTTTCCTTTCGGCAAGTATCTTCTAATAGTTTTAAAATTTGTTTTCCAGTTTTATAATCTAAAGCACCTGTTGGCTCATCACATAAAAGTAATTTAGGATTTTTAGCGATTGCTCGCGCTATAGCGACTCTTTGTTGTTCTCCCCCAGATAATTGAGCAGGAAAATTGTCCTTTCTTTTTCCTAATCCCACCTTATTTAAAATAGTGATAGGATCTAAATAATCTTTGCATAATTGAACTGCAAGTTCCACATTTTCTAATACTGTCATATTTTGAATAAGATTATAAAATTGAAAGACAAAACCTATATCATTTCTTCTATATTTAATGAGTTCTTTTTCTTTTAACTTATCTATTCTAACTCCATCAACTATAACTTTACCACCAGTTAATGTATCCATTCCTCCTAAAATATTAAGACAAGTTGTTTTCCCTGCACCACTTGGACCTAATATACAAACTAATTCTCCTTTTTCAATTTCAAATGAAGTATCCTTTAATGCTTTTATTTCTACTTCTCCCATTTGATAAATTTTATCTACTTTTTTAAATTCTATATAAGCCATAATTACATCTCCAATCTATTTAACAAATTACTATTTATCTAATTTTATTATATCGTTTACATCATTGGAGCAAATAATCTTAAAATAGCTTGCCATAGTCCTTTAAATAAACCATTTTTTGCTTCTTTTTCATCTACTTTATGTGATTCTTTAAAGGAATCCTCAAAATCTTTTTTGATATCTTTTATTACATTTGTATCCTTCATATAAATACCACATTCAAAATGTAAATATAAACTTCTATAATCTAAGTTTATTGTTCCTACAGTTGCTATTTCATCATCGGATAAAAATACTTTGCTATGTACAAAACCATTCGTATAAGTATAAATTTTTACTCCACCTTTAATTAATGTATAAAAATAAGAAGAGGTTAAATCATATACAATTTTTTTATCGGGTATTCCAGGAACAACAATTCTGACATCTACTCCTCTTCTTGCAGCTAAGATTAAACTATTTATCATATCTGTATCAATAATTAAATAAGGTGTATAAATATAAACATACTTTTTCGCTTGATTGATAATATTTAGATAAATATCTTCGCCGGTTATAGCATCATCTAATGGACTTTCCCCATAAGGTACAACGAAACCATTTTCCTTATACTTTTCAGTAAAATTATATTTGTATTTATTATAATCATTATCTTCTTTTTTAAATGAATTCCACATTTCTAGAAACATAACAGTAAAATTCCAAACAGCTTCACCTTTTATCCTAATTCCATTATCTTTCCATACTCCTAATTTACTATTTATATTTATATATTCATCTGAAATATTAATTCCACCAGAAAAAGCAGTATGTCCATCAATTATCATCATTTTTCTATGATCTCTATTATTCATAATAATACCTGCAAATGGCGATAATTTATTAAATTGCATACATTTTATTCCATATTTTCCCAGTAACTTTGGATAATTACTAGGTAGCATAGCAAAAGAACCCATATCATCATATAAAACTCTTACATCTAGTCCTGAATTTGCTTTTTCTTTTAATATATCTAAAATTTCTTGCCACATAGTACCATTATTAATAATGAAATATTCTATAAAAATAAATTTTTTGGCTTTTTTTAGTTCTTCTAACATAACAGGATAAACGTCATCACCAAGAGAATAATAGTTTATCTCATTGTTTTTCGTTACAGGAAATCCTGCAAATTCACTTATATATTTTAATTGTCCTAAATTTTTAGTATCGATTTCTTTTTTTATAAATTCATCTTGTATTAAGTATTTTTGACCATTTTCTATATTTTCATTAATATTCTTTAAAACTTTACTTCTTTTCATATTATTACTAAGTATGATATATAGAAGTGTTCCAATTAATGGAAAAAGCATAATCAGTAATATCCATATTAAATCGCTACTTAATCTTTTACTATACTTGATAATCATTAAAACAATTATAATACTAAGTAAACCATAAACTACTTGAATAATACTTATAAATTCTCCAAATTTTAAATATATAAATAATGTTAATAGAATTTGTATTAATAAACCTATTGCTACAACAATTCCTCTTTTTACTGCCATCCACATATTTTTTCTCCTCATACTAATTCATTTTTATATGTAATACTTTTATCTTCTTTATAAATAAACATTAATTTTGAGTTCTTATCTGTTCTTCCTTTATCAAAGGATAACGAATAAGTACATTACTATCTAAATTTTCTTTGTGCATATCAACTGCTGTTATTTGATGATTATCATATGTTGTATAATAATAAATTCCCTTATTTACATTACAGCAAGATGTATAAATTGTTATTTCAAATTTATCATCACCTAAATCACAGCATCCTCTTTGTTGATCAACGCTACCTAAAATGTGAAAAAATTGACTAACACTTGATTTTTCATCTTCTTTAGAAAAAGAATTTAATTTAGTATACGCTACTCTTATGAATCTTGATTGCGATGATAAATCGCCTGGTAGACCTATTGCTCCCATTCCTCTACTATATAAACTTAGATCTAATTCTTTACTAAATTTATTCTCTGGAGATTTAGGTGATAAATACATATAATTATTTAAGGCAAACATTTGCTTATCAAAAGATGGATTATTAGTTAATACCCCTACTGGATTATCATATATTTTTATTCCATCAATAACAGACTCTACAGTTATTGATTGTGTGCTATCGGAAATAATCCAATGTAAGCTAGCTAATGGTAATTTATCACTAAATGGAGTATTTAACACATTCATTTTTTCAATCAAATTTCTAGCTTCATTTACATTTGAACATTGGCTTAAAATCCATGGTATCAGTTCAAATTGAGCAACATTATCTTTTCCTTCCTGTTTTTCTTTATAATGAGCATTTCCAACAAAATTTAAACCTGCTATTGCTAACCCTTTTTCGTTTATTGCATCGTAATATAATGGATAATCTTCAGTAACAAATGCCATTCCAATTATCGCATAATGACTCTTAATGTCATCTACTTCTCTAAATTTAAATTCAAAGTTTCTTGGTGTTATTGTTACTTCATCTCCATATGAAAATTCATAATCCAATGTTCTTCCAAAATAAAAATCTTTCGTTTTATAAGTTGCTGCTGTACACATATTCTTTCCCTTCTTTCTAATACTATTTCTTATCTTTTATATAACTCTCTTTCAAATTACTATTTATCTGTTTAATATTATAACATTTATTTTTTTATTAATCATTATATTCATTAAAACTAATAATAAAAAAAAACAAATTATTAATAATTCATTCTAAAAGATATTATTGAAAATATAAATTATTCATTTTTTTAACATTGTTTTTTTTTATATAAGTAAGTTTAAGGGGTACTGCTATTTTATTACTCGTTTTTATCTTCTTCTAGACCTTCATGATATTTAATACAATAATTAATTGCTACTAGTCTTAGAGCAATCCAAACTAAAGAATCATATAATTGATTATCACTAATATTGGAAGATAAACAATAATTTTTTATATAAGAAATATTTATAGGAAATTCTAATTTCCTTCCATTTTTTCCTAGTGCTTTAAATAATAAATCATTTGCAATATCATCAGATTCATTAATAATATCGGAATCATCATATACTTTAATAAAGTAATCTGTTATTTCATCAACTTGTTTAAAAATATTTCTAACTTTTTTCTCTGTTTTTTCTTTTAATTCTATTAGTTGATTATTTATTATTTCCTCGATTATTTTTTCTTTTTCTGTTTCTTTTAAATCTCTAATTAATATAGTTAAATCATCTAAATTATATTCTTGTATTTCCACAATTTGACTTAAACTAGATACCATTTTTCTTGTAATTTTATTTACGTAATCATTGTTTTCGTTTTTCATATACTATAGCTCCTTTTCTATAAAACCTAAACTTACCATAATTAATTATACCACAAATTATTCATAGCGTCGTACTTTTGTGAATAATCATCTATTCAATGGGAAAATTATTATAGGTGATGAGTATGATAGATAATAATTTAAAATGGTGTCGTGAGGAATTAGAAATGACACAAGAAGAATTAGGTATAATATTAGGTGCTAGTAAACAAACTATTTCAAATTGGGAAACAGGTTATACACCAATTCCATTAAATAAGTTAGTGAGATTTGCTAATTTATATGACTACTCATTAGATTTTCTAGTTGGTTTTACTAGAAAGAATATTAAATATAATAAATCGATTAAATTAGATAAAAAGTTAATAGGCAAAAATTTAAAGTTATTAAGAGAAAAATTAAATCTAACTCAACAAGAATTATCAGACAAATGTGATTTATACCAATCAACATATAATCATTATGAAAATGGTTATAGTTTAATAAAAATAATGCCTGCTTATTCAATATGTAAAACATACAATGTTTCTATGGATTGGTTAGTTGGTAGAACTAATAACAAAAAAATAGTATGAATCATTAATTTGAATCATACTATTTTTATTATGTCAGATGACGGCATGACGGCAAATTTTGGGTGGGTATCTCCCATTTTTTCCTGTCATTGCTGTCATTATTTTTTATAATTAAACATTTTTTCAGCCAGTTCTCTACTTTCTCTATTTGCTGTATTTACTGCTAATAAATTAAATACTACTGATAGTGTTAGTAAAATAGAAACAATAATTATTACATATACATTAGTTTTAATACTCTTATTAACTAATTCTAATCCCATAACAAGTAAATATAGAAGTCCAGATGTGCATAGTGTTCCTGTTGTTATTCCATCAAATGAATATCTAATAGATTTAGAATCTTTTTTATCAATATTCCATTCGCCAACTTTAGTCCATTTAAACAAGTAGTATGTTTCTAATACAAGCATTGCTGAAACTACAATCCAATACCAGGCATAATAATTATCATTATTAGTTGTTAAGCTTAAAATCATAAGTATAAGCATAGTTAAATTTATAATAATTTTAATTACATCAAATATCTTTTTAGTTTTTCTTTGCATTTTCAATATTCTCCTTTCTTCTAGCACTATTTAAAACATTAACTATTTCTTTAGCTGTTCTAACTTGATATTCTGTATCTTCAATAGTCTGTTCTATTTGTTCTCTTTGTGTTTCAGTATAATCCTTCTCCTTCAAATCTTTTTTAAACTGTTCTATCATTTCTTCCCAGTTTTTAATTACTGATGAAGTATTAAGTATAGCATCAACAATTTGATCTCCTTTTAATCCTGAATAATAGTTAATTAAAAATGGATTTAAAGGTGTAACTTGAAAACCAAGTCCAGCTGCATACATTAAGTCATTATAATTAATTCCTATATGTTGACTTATTTTTCTTAAAGTTTTAGGGTTGGGTATTTCCCTTTCTCCTGATTCAATACGAGCAAGTTCTGTATCACTTATTTTAGCAAGTCTTGATAATTCTCTTTTAGATAATCCTTTTTCTTCTCTTGCTCTAGCAATCATTTGCCCAACAGTTTCTTCATTATTAATCATACGAATAAAGCTCCTTTCGTGATATAAATATAACATATTTTTATTCTTTTTGCAACTTTTTTAATTAATTTTATATATTTTTGCAACTTTATAGTTGACAAGCATTTTTGAATATAGTATACTCAACTCAATGGTTGCAATTTAATTTATTTTGCAACCTGAATATAGTTCTTTGAAAATTAAATAGAGTTGGAAATCGCCGATATATGCCAACTCGTTAAACAAATGCAAGGCAAGTATCCTATTGGCACGGAGTTGTGAATTATCTAAAATTCTCGTTACATATATGGCTAGTAACTATATATACATCCTTAAAGGGAGTTGTTGGTAACACTAAAACCATCAAAAAAAAAGAAAGAGAGGTAGATCAATGAACGCAAAAGAAACACTAAAATTAGTATCAAAAACTTGGTGTAATATTAATGATTTAATGAAACTAACAGGATTAAGTAGAAGTTCAGTATTAAAGATTAGAAACAAAATAAAAGAACAACTAAATTATGAGATTCACACTAGAGATTTGCCTATGAATGTTGTTGTTGATTATTTAAAAATTGATATTAATTATCTAAAAGTAATGTCAACTAGAGAGGAGAAATCAAATGAAAACGATAAGTGAAATGAGAAAAAATTCTACAAAAAAAGATTTCATAGTTGATAATCTAATGAAATCTAATGGATTATATTGTCTTGTTGCTAGACCAAAAGTTGGTAAGTCATTACTCGCATTACAACTTGCTAACTCCATAGCAACAGGAACAAACTTTTTAGGATTTAGAACAAGTCCATCTCCTGTTTTATATATTAGCACAGAAATGAATTTTTCACAAATTTTAGATAGAATTGATAAGATGAATTTACAATTTGCTGATGATAATTTTAGATTAAAAGAACAGGAAATTAATGAAAGAAAATTAAATTTGATGGATTTACAATTAGAATTTCAAGAATTTTCAAATGAGCTAAAAGGCAGATTTGTAATCATAGATATGTTTAGTGGAATTGATATGAATAACGGTTATGACTTAAATAATTATCAGGATATGGGACAATATGTTATTCCTAAATTTAGAGAGTTATGCAAAAAATATAACTTCACAATATTACTAATTCATCATCTTAATAAGAATAATAAATCACTAGGCTCAACTGCAATAGATGGCTCTGTTGATGGAATTATTACTCTAAAGCTAGACCAAAATCTTAAAAATAAAATTCTATTTTCTTACGAAAGTAGAGATTATGAAAGTATAGAATTTGTTCTAAAAAGAAATGAAAATCTAATCTTTGAAAAGTCAGAAACTGATAGTAATGACTTAAATCCTAATCTATTAATTTTTCTAAATTATGCAATTAAACAAAAAGATTTTTCTTTCACAATATCTGATATAACTAGCAAATTAAATTTGCAAATTGTACCATCAGTATTTGGAAAATTATTAAGAAGTAATTTAGATAATTTAGAAAAAGAAGGTCTTCATATTGAAGCAAAAAGAACAGGTGCTGAAAGAATTTATGTAGCAAAATATGAAGAACCGATTGATGATTATGATGAGTAATCATCAAAGTTTTTGATAACTTTTTTCTAAAAAGTTAGTAAAAAATGAACGAGGCACGTTTTGTTTTTCGTAAGAAAAATGAAAGTGGCGATAGTGAATATTTTTACAATTATTAAAATGATTTTTAAATCAATTTTAATAATTAATTAAATAATAAGTATCTTGTAGATAGTTATTATTTAATCTTGTTTATAAGCATTACACCTTTGCGGGTAGCTTAGGTGTTTTGCGATTAAACAAGCAAGGGGTTATTAGGGAACTCCCTAATCTCACGTGGGCTATGCCCTAGTGAGATAGGTCAATAAATGACCTTTATACTAAAGAAGCACAGTCAAAGGAGGAATTTAATGTATGACGGAAATCAAGTGTTAAGATTTGAAAGCAAATATAAAGCTAGTGATTTAGGTGGACTTGGTGTAGAACTCGTGATGCGAAAAGGAACAGGAAATTATGATAAAGATAGAACAATATTTAATTATAGTTATATACCTTTATCTAAACCTACTCTACAAGAACAAGTCTATTCTAAATTAAAGGAAAATAAAATATATTATAATGATGGCAAGAATACCAATTTATTAAATGGTGCTATCGTTACAAGTGGAAAAGAATTTTTTCAAAGTTTGGGAATGAAATTCAAAGATAGTGGTAGAACACATCAAGTCGGAAAAGATAAGGGAAAAACTATTCTAGTACCTGATATAAAATCTAAAGAAGATATACCAGAAAAAGTTATGGGATTTTTTAATGAAAGTTATAATTTTTTAGAACAACTTGTTGGTAAAGATAATGTAGTTTATGCAGAAATTCATTTTGATGAAGACACACCACATTTGCACTTTTATTTTATGCCTATTGTAAATGTTGTTAAAAGAAAAGTTTTTGAAACAGATAAAGATGGTAATCTAATTTATCGTGAAGGAATAGATAAAAAAGGAAATAAAAAAATGTACCCAGTTCAAAAGAAGGATGAGAACGGAAAAAATATTTTTAAAACAGAAGAAGGGAAATTTTTAAATTGTGATCAGTTTTGGAAAACACTAGGTGGTAAAACTTCTTATGCAAAAATTCAAGATGATTATAATAAGTTCATTACTGAAAAAGGTTATAATCTCTATCGTGGAAACATTGGCGATAATAAACATCACAAAACCAAAGCCGAAAAAGAAATTGAAGATTTAAACGAACAAATCAGTGAAATGAAAATTGAATTTGAAAAGAATAAACGATTAAATGAAATTGAACTGCAAACTACTAAAGAAATGTCAGAAATTGATTCTAATGAAATATTAAATCCCACTAAAAGAAAAATTGGTGGTTATAAGGATAATGATGTTAATAACTTAATCAATTATTCTAAACAAATACAAAAACAAAATTCAAATAGCAAAAATGTGATTAGACAGAAAAATGTTCTTATTGAAGAATTAACTCAAAAGATAGAAAATATTCAAACTGAAAATTCAAAACTAAAAGATGGTCGAGCAATTAAAGAAAGAGATACAAAAATTTATGAACAACAACAAACTATATCTAAACAAAAATCAATAATTAAAGAAAAAAATACTATCATTGAAAAGTTGGAATCAAAGGTTAATGAAATACAAGAAACATTTAATAATTTCAAAGAAAAAATGTTTAACTTCTGTGATAAAATTTGCCGAGCATTAGGTCATAAAATAGGCATTCACTTTTCTAAAAATAGTGAGATTAATTATGATGAAATGGAATACTACGCAAATGGTGTTAATCGTAAATATGAACGACCTGAAAAAGATAAATCAGATGATATGGAAATAAGTATGTAGTAGTACCTAGCTCTTAATATTTCTAATAAAAAGACTTTGTAACCAAAAACAAACTAAATTTATAAAAATAATAAAACCTAACCTAATAATTATAATAACCTTTTTATAATAAAATGTACCAAAAATATTGTTTTAAATTAAGTAGTGATTGGAGGATTGATAATATGAGAAAAAACAAACAAATAATTGATTACAAAAGTCTTTTTATCTCTCAAACTTAATATGTGAAAGGGGTAAATAAATGCAATACAATATAATTGATATTGTAGATGATGAATTAACCGATACTAAATTAAAAGATATAATTAACAAAAAACTTTATAAAATAATTGAATTGATGGAGTTTAATGCTAATATTGCAAAATAAATGTTATAATAGTGTCGGTTATAAGTTTAACTTAAAGCTTAATTATTGCCTTTGTATTGGAGGTAATATTTATGAATGAAACGGAGAGTGTTGAGAGTAAGAAATTATTAAGAGTTGGTATTTACGAAAGATTATCTGATGAAGATAAAGACAAAACTAATAAAGAAGATGATAGTGAATCTATTAAGAATCAAAGACATCTTCTTATGACAGAAATTGAAAAAAGACCTAATTTTGTATTAGTAGATGAATATTGTGATGAAGATTTATCTGGTGCAGGAACTTATAGACCTGAATTTGAAAGACTTATTAGAGATTGTGAAAATGGCAAAATAGATGTTGTTTTATGTAAAAGTCAATCAAGATTTTCAAGAGATATGGAAATTATTGAAAAATACCTTCATAATAAGTTTATTGAATGGGGTGTTAGATTTATAAGTCTTGCTGATAATGCCGATACTGCAAATAAAGGTAATAAGAAATCAAGACAAATAAATGGACTTGTTAATGAATGGTTTTTGGAAGATGTATCTAACAATATAAGAAGTGCTTTCAATGCTAAAATGAAGCAAGGAGAATTTATCTCTCCCTTTGCCTCATTTGGCTATGAAGTGTCAAAGGAAGATAATAATAAGTTAGTTGTCGATCCAGTAGCAGCTGAAATTGTAAAAGATATATTTGACTTATATCTAACAGGTTTAGGATTTACAGGTATAGCAAAATATCTAAATAGTAAAAATATACCCTGCCCTTCACTATATAAGTACCGAAAAGGGATTAAATTAAATGTAATTAGTAATAGACCTAGGGAAGAAATAAAATGGACTACAAATGCAATTAAAACAATTTTAACGAATGAATTATATTTAGGACATCTCATTCAGGGAAAAAGAACTACTGTTAGTTATAAAAACCATAAAATTAAACACAAAGATAAAAGTGAATGGATTAAAATTGAAAATACCCATGAGGCAATCATAGATGAAGAAACTTTTAATAAAGTACAAGTTGCTATGAAAGAAAGAACTAAGCCTGTGAAATCAACAGGTATTGTTCACCTTTTCTCTGGTAAAGTATTTTGTCTTGAATGTGAGCATTATATGAGAAAAAAGAACTCTGCTAAACACGAATATCTAGTATGCTCTAATAATCGTGATGGTTATGATGATTGTATAAATAAAGCATCTATTAGATATGATTTGCTTGCTGATTTAGTGTTAGAGGCAATTAATAAGAAGATTAAAAAATTCTATGATAAAGAGAAATTAAATGAATTAGATTCTAAAAAGAAAACAAGTAGGTTTAGTGGTAAAATCAATTCACTAGAAAAGCAAAGAGCAGATATTGAAAAGCAAATATCTAAAACTAGAAACTATTTGAAGAGTCTTTACGAAGATAAAGTTAATGGCGTTATTACAACAGAACAATTTAAAGATTTAATTGCAGACTATAATAAGAATGAAGATATGTATAGTAATCAATTAAATGAAATAAATAATGAGATAGCATATTATCAAATGAAAGAAGAGTCTTCAAAGAATAATGAAAAGATATTTAGTAAATACCAAGAACTTAAAAAATTAAACAGAGTTATTGTAGATGAGTTTATAGATAAAATCTATATTGGAAAGTTAAATGAAGAAACAAATAGTAGAGATATTCAAATCAAATGGAATTTTGAATGATCTCTACTTACATAACCAAATATTGAATGAAAGGATGTGATAAGTAATGAATCAAGAAAAACTAGAAACAATCGTAGGATTATTTGAAGGTAAAGAAATTAGAAGTATTTGGGATAGCGAAAAGGAAGATTATTACTTTAGTGTTGTTGATGTTGTAAATGCTTTAGCAAACCCAAAAGATGCTAGAAAATACTGGTCAGTATTGAAATCAAGACTAAAAAAAGAAGGTAGTGAAGTGACTACAAATTGTAGTCAGTTGAAAATGTTAGCACCTGATGGAAAAATGAGATTAAGAGATGCCATGAAAACAAATGACATTTTAAGACTTATTGAGTCAATTCCTAGTCCTAAAGCAGAGCCATTTAAAATGTGGTTAGCAAATTTAGGTAGTGAAAGAATTGATGAAGTATTTGATCCTGAAATAGCAATTAAAAGAGCAATTAATTATTATCGCAAAAGAGGATATTCTGATAAATGGATTGAAGCTAGATTAAAAGGCATACTAGATAGAAATAAACTTACTGATATATGGAAAGAAGGAGGTATTACTGAAAATTATGAATATGGAATACTTACTAATGAAATATATAAAGAATGGTCTGGTATGAAAGCAAATGAGTATAAAGCATATAAAGGAATTAGAAAAGAATCTTTAAGAGATAATATGTCTGATATAGAAGTTGCTCTTACTGATTTAGGAGAAATTGCTACTCGTGAACTTGCTAAAGAACACAAACCTTATGGATTAGAACAAAATAAAAAAATTGCTAAAATGGGTGGACATGCTGCTAAAGTTGCTAGAGATGATATTGAAAAAAATTTAGGTAAATCAGTAATTAGTAGTGGTAATGCACTTAACTACCAGTATATAGATGAAAATAAGCAAATAGAAAACAAATAACTCTGTTAAAAATAAAGTTAAACTAAAGAAAAATTGTAAATTAATATAAAAAGAAGAAAAAAGTGTCTATACAACATTCAAAGAGTTGCATTAATTAGAACACTTGCAACTAAACCTGATATTCTTTTATTAGATGAACCATTTTCAGCTTTGGATTATCAATCTAGACTTGCTGTATCAGATAACGTTTATGAAATAATAAAAAAAGAAAAAAAGAGTGCAATCATGGTTACTCATGATATATCAGAAGCAATTAGTATGGCTGATAAAATTATTGTTATGTCTAAAAGGCCATCTACTATTAAATCTATATATGATATTAAATTAACAAATAAATCTAACCCTATAAATAATAGAAAATGTAAAGAATTTTCTGAATATTATGAAAAAATATGGAAGGATTTAGATTTTCATGTATAGTAATGAACATAAAGTTTATTTAAAAAAACGTAAAAAAGAAAAAATATTTATTATTTCATTTCAAATTGGTATTATTGTTTTATTTATATTTTTATGGCAAATACTAGCTAATTTAGGGGTAATTAATACTTTTATATCATCTAGTCCCAAACAAGTTTTAGATACCATTATAATGCTTCATAACACAAATAATCTATATAATCATATATGGATAACATTCTATGAAACAATAATAAGTTTTTCTATTGGTACTATTTTAGGTATTTTAATCGCAACAATTCTCTGGTGGAATAAAAAGATTGCTAAAATAATTGATCCATACTTAACTGTTATTAATTCTCTTCCTAAAGTTGCACTTGGTCCAATAATTATCATTTGGTGTGGTGCTGGAATGAAATCAATTATATTTATGGCTCTTTTAATTTCACTTATTATTACTATTATTAATGTTTATCAAGGATTTATTAGTGTAGATAAAGTAAAAATAAAACTAATGAAGTCATTTGGAGCTAATAAATTTCAAATATATACTAAACTCTTATTACCTGGTACATTTTCTAATATAATTAGTACATTAAAAATTAATATTAGTATGTCATTAATTGGTGTTATTATGGGAGAATTTTTAGTATCAAAAGAAGGTATTGGTTATCTAATTATGTATGGATCACAAGTATTTAATTTAAATCTTGTTATGTCAGGAATTGTTATACTTATGATATTTTCTTATATTTTGTATTTAATTGTTAATTCACTTGAAAAAATACTAGTAAAAAAATACTAGTATTTTTTTACTAGTATTTATTATATATATCCTAACACTATGATCTTAATCAAAGTTATTATAAAAAAGTTTTTAATTACTTTATTAAAATCTTTTTGAATATTTCTCATAATTATAGTTAATTTTTTTATAAAGTGTAAACCAATTATCAAACTTATTATTAATAATTTTATTTTATAAAAATCATATTGACTTGTATACTCATAATATGATAAATTTAAATTCCCGCGGTTAAAGATGTAAAAAAAAGGAGTGTTAAAATTGGCATCAAAAATATATATAGCTGTTACAATAATATACATAATAATTAAATATATAAGGGATATAATTTTATTAAAATATATAACAAAAAGAGGTTACAAATTTAGTAATCCATATAAACAGATTAATAAGTTTTTAATGAATTTATTAATCTTATTTATTCCTTTTATCCGTACCATATTTATAACAAAAAAAATAA
>URIY01000037.1 GCA_900547995.1 uncultured Mycoplasmatota bacterium | reverse complement strand
CCCCATTTTCGTTGTTCTCCTTTTATAATATCAATCACATACAAAACCGAATGGTTTTGTATTCTTTGTTCTTGGGTGTTTGAGGTGCAACCTCATTAAAAATCATTTCTGACGACCTGTGCGGCAGAAATGGCAAAAATCTAAAGTTTCGACTTCGGAGGAACTTTATGATTTTCTCTTTAAAAATCACTCAAAAATTACATCTATTGATGTGATTTTTGGGCTGTTGACATACCTGTCAACAGCTTTATGTCGAATTCGTCCTCAAGCGTGTCCGCAAGCGCCCTTATCGGCAGACCGACAACGTTAAAATAATCGCCGTCAATCTTTTCAATCAAAAGTGAACCGAGTCCCTGTATTCCGTATGCACCTGCCTTATCCATAGGCTCGCCCGAATTTATATATCCGCGAATTTTATTATCTCTCAAATCCTTAAACTTTACTTTTGTCCTAACTTTTCCGCAAACGGCTTTTCCGTCGCTTATTCGCATAACGCAATATCCCGTATATACTTCATGTTCACGTCCCGAAAGTTTTGAAAGCATATTAAATGCGTCATCTTCGTCTTTCGGCTTACCGAGTATTTGTCCGTCAAGCGTTACGATTGTGTCTGCCGAAATTATAACCGCATTTTTATTGCGTAAAACCTCTTTTGCGGTTGCACTCGCCTTTAAAAGTGCAAGCTCCTGCACGTAAAGCTCGGGTTTCAAATCTTTTGAAACGGAATCTTCGTCCGCTTGCGAAACAATCACCTTAAATTCAAGTCCCATAAGCTCCAAAAGTTCTTTTCTTCTCGGTGAACCCGACGCAAGTATAAAATCTATCATTGCATTATAACCTTTCTTAAAGCACACCGCGATAAAAATGTCCTCTTGTGTATGTGTTTTCCGTCATACTCTGCACATTTTTTTCGCCGTTTAAAGCTCTCTTATACATATCTATTATTTTATCACATTGAGCGAATTTTTCAACAGTAAATATCAATCTGATACTGTTTATTTTAAGTTTTTTTAAATTCATAAATAATCCTTTCCTTAACCATAATATTACTAGGTGATATTATGAAAATTAGACTTGGTTATGTTGCCATCGCAACAACGCTTGATAATATAACATCTTCTCATACTATGACATATAGTAATTATAGAAAACTAGGTAAAAAACGTGGTAATGAAAAATTACTTAAGGTTATTAACGATAATTTAGATAGTTTATTAGAAATATTAAAATACAATTTAAAAAATGAAATTTATTTTTATCGTATGTCATCTAATATTTTTCCTCTTGCAACTATACCTGAGTTAGATATTGATTTATTAACGGTTTTTAAAGATAAATTAAAAAATATTGGTCATTTCATTAATACTAATCAAATGCGAGTTGATATGCATGTTGATCATTTCTTTGTATTAAATAGTATCAATAAAGATGTTGTTTTATCTACTATTAATATACTCAATTTTTATAAAAATATATTTAAAGCAATGGAAGTAGATGGTAAATTAATTATGCATATAGGTAGCAAAACAAATGGAAAAAGAAAATCAATAGAACGATTTATTACTAACTTTAATTTACTTGATGATAGTGTAAAACAGTTAATAATAATTGAAAATGATGATAAGGTTTATAATATAAAAAATACTCTTAGTTTGTGTCAAAAAATAAATGTTCCTATGGTTCTTGATTATCATCATTATTTATGTAACAAAGGTAATTATAAAATAGAGGACTATATTGAAACTATATTTAATACATGGGGTAATTCAATTCCTAAAATACATTTTTCATCTCCTCTTAATAAGATAAATTATCGTAGTCATCATGATTATATTGATATTAAAACTTTTTTGTTATTTTTGGAAAAAATTAAATTTTGTAAAAGAGATTTTGATATTATGATTGAAGCAAAGGCTAAAGATGAGGCATTATTTCGATTAGTTAGACAAATAAAGTATTATTCTGAGTATTTTTTTGAAAAAAATACAATTTTTTACATATAAAAAAAGGGTTTTTGATTTTTTTGTCGTATATTAATATTAGGGAGTCTGATATTTATGGACAAAATGACTGTTAATGATATTAATAATATTAGAAGTAGTGTTGATATAGTTGATGTTATTTCAGACTACATTCCTTTAGTAAATAAGGGAAGAAATTATTTCGGTGTTTGTCCATTTCATGATGATAATCATCCTAGCATGAGTGTATCTAAAGAAAAACAAATATATAAATGCTTTTCATGTGGGGCAACAGGAAATGTTTTTAATTTTATTATGGATTATGAAAATATTAGTTTTAGAGAAGCCCTTAGTAAAGTTGCAAGTATGGCTGGTATTTCTATTGATATAGGTGATATTAGAGAAAAAAGTAATCCTTATCAAAAAATGTATGAAGCATATGATATTGCTTTTAAATTTTATCAAAATAATATAAATACTTCTGAAGGAAAAGAAGCCAAAGAATATCTAAAAAAAAGACTTATAGATGAGAACATTATAAAGGAGTTTGGTATAGGTTTATCACTTTCTAAAAGAGATTTACTTAGTAAAATGCTTTTAAAAAAAGGTTTTGACCAAAATACTTTAAATGAAAGTGGGTTGCTTTCTTTTAATGATGGTGGATACTACGATATGTATTCTAAACGTATTATGTTTCCACTTTGGGATACATCAGGGAAAGTCGTAGGTTTTAGTGGTCGTATTTATCATGAGGAAGATATTTCAAAATATATTAATACTAAAGAAACACCAATATTTAAAAAAGGAGAACTATTATATAATTATCATAGGGCCAAAGATGAAGCAAGAAAGACGAAAGCAATAATTGTAATGGAAGGCTTTATGGATGTCATAAGAGCATATGTATCTGGTGTAAAAAACGTTGTTGCCACGATGGGAACGGCTGTTACTAAAGAACAAGCATTATTAATAAAAAGGTTAGCTCCTAATATTATCTTGTGTTTTGACGGAGATGCTGCTGGAGCAAAAGCAACATTTGCTTGTATTAATGAACTACAAAAACTTGGTACTACACCACAGGTTGTAAGATTAGAAGATAATTTGGATCCTGATGAATATATTCAAAAGTTTGGTAAAGAAAGATTTATTTCTAAAATAGCAAATCCTATTAATGTTATGGATTTTAAATTATCACATTATAAAGAACATAAAAATTTGGAAAGTAGTGTTGAAAAGGCAGAATATGTAAGGAATATTTTAGATGAACTTACAAAAATAGATGATGAAATACTAAGAGAATTAACTCTGCAAAAACTTAGCAGTGAAAGTAATTTAGATATTAATTTTTTAAGATCAAAATTACCAGAAATAGATAAAAAAGTTAATGAAAATGAAATAATAATTAATACTAGAAATAAAAAAGTATATGGTAAATATGAAATGGCTGAAAGATCACTTATTTATTATATGTTAAAAAACAAAGATGTTATAAAAATATATAATAATAAAACACCGTTTATGCCAGATGAAAAATATCGACAATTAGCGCGAGAAATTGTTTCATATTACCAAATTAATGGTATAATAAGTGCTGCTGATTTAATTACAGAACTTATGAAATATAATAATGATTTAGTTCCATTAATAGGTGATATAGAATCTAATGATTTTAAAGATGAATATACATTAGATGAAATCAATGATTATATAAACGTTATTAATGAGTTTAATATAAAAAAGGAAACAAAAAAAATTAAGGAACAAATACATGCAGAAGTAGATCCACTAAAAAAGGCTATGATGGCTCAAAAAATAATGGATTTAAAGATGAGGGGAGATAATAGAAATGATAAATGAAATTAAAACTTTTGAGGAAAGAAAAGCTGAACTTTTAAAATTAGGAAAAGAGAAAGGAATTATAACATATGAGCAACTAGCAAGTCATTTAAAGGGTCTTGAACTTGATGCGGATGCTTTAGATGAGTTATATAATCTTTTTAGTGATAATGGTATTATGGTAGTATCTGAAGAAGAATCCAGTGCACCAGATGACAGTGATCAAAAGATATTACTTGATGATAATACCCTTACAAAGGATTTAACTATTAATGACCCAGTTAGAATGTATTTAAAAGAAATAGGGCAAATTAAGTTATTAACACTTGAAGAAGAATCAGAACTTGCTGATCGTATTGCAGCTGGTGATGAAGAAGCTAAAAATATTTTAGCGGAAGCTAATTTACGTCTTGTTGTTAGTATTGCGAAAAGATATGTTGGACGTGGAATGTTATTTCTTGATTTAATTCAAGAAGGTAATATTGGTCTTATGAAAGCTGTCGAAAAGTTTGATGTATCTAAAGGATATAAATTTAGTACATATGCAACATGGTGGATTAGACAAGCTATTACAAGAGCTATAGCTGATCAAGCAAGAACGATTAGAGTCCCTGTTCATATGGTTGAAACAATTAATAAACTTGCTCGTGTTCAAAGACAATTAACACTTGAACTTAATCGTGAACCATCAGAAGAAGAATTGGCTAAAAAAATAGGCCTATCTGTTGAAAAAATACGTGAAGTATATAAAATCGCACAGGAACCAGTTAGTCTAGAAACACCTATTGGTGAAGAAGATGACTCACATTTAGGAGATTTTATTAAAGACGAAAGAAATATGAGTCCTGAAGAGTATGCAACTAATGAAATGCTAAAAATGGAAATTAGTAATGTTTTATTAACTCTTACTGAAAGGGAAGAAAAAGTTATTAGATTAAGATTCGGGCTTGAAGATGGTAAGTCTCGCACTCTAGAAGAAGTTGGGCAAAAATTTGGTGTAACGAGAGAGAGAATTAGACAAATTGAAGCAAAAGCATTAAGAAAATTACGTCATCCATCAAGATCACGTAAATTAAAAGATTATATGGGAGATTAAACTTGAAAATATCTAAAAGACTACTAACTATTGCTGAAATGGTTGATGAAAATGATAAGGTTATTGATATTGGTTGTGACCATGCTTTACTAGATATTTATTTAACAAATCACGGTATTAAATGTACTGCTAGTGATATAAATGAAAATGCCTTAAATATTGCTAAACAAAATATTGAAAAACATAATCTTAAAGATAAAATAGAAACTGTTTTAAGTGATGGACTTGAAAAAATAGATGTTAAAAATAATCATATATTAATTATATCTGGTATGGGTGCAAATACAATTGACCATATTTTATCTAATAATAAAGTGGATTTAATCAATAAAATTATTATTCAATCAAATAATGATTTATATTATTTAAGGAAAATGATGATAAAAAAAGGTTTTTATCTTTTTGATGAGAAAGTAATATATGAAAAAAATAAATATTATGTGATTATTTATTTTAAAAGAGGTTATTATAAATATAGTGATATAGAATTATATCTAGGACCATTTGTTATTTTAAAAAGACAGAAAATAGATATTAATTATTTAAAATATATATATGAAAAAGAAAACTTTAAATATAAAAAAATTCCTCTTAAACAATTAAAAAATAAAATAAAACAATATAGATTTGTAAAAAAAATAAAAGGCTACATTTAAATAAAAAATGTTGGCCCATTACTTTCATTATAAACTGTCTCTTCTATCTGTTCTTTACTATTATTTAGGGGTTTATTTGAAGAAGTATTATTGGTTGTAACTTTTGTTGCAACTTTTTCTTTTGTATCTGTTTTCTTAAATTCATTCATAACTTTAAACATTGTTTTAGCATTTTTCATTACAGGAGATACTTGTTTAACAATAGGAATAGTTTGGTTAATTATATTTAATGTTTTTTGTGTACCAGAAATAATAGAACCTAGATTGAAACCATTTCCTTTAAATAAACTACTTAGTATTCCTGTCTTAGTTGGAACATTTGTATATGGATAAAACCCCATATAAGGATTATAAAAATTCATAAAGTTACTCCTTCCTAGAGTATTATATGAAAGTTGAAAAAATATTTTACAAAATTAGATTATTATGGTATACTAAATTATAGATTAGAATAAAGGGGCGCTTGTTATGAGTAATAATAAGGAGAGAAATAATAAATCATCTTTTAAAATAATTTTAGCTCCAATATACTTTATATGGTATATTGTTTTTGGTGTTTATGTTGTATTTTATTCAATATTTAAGTTTATTTTTGATATTTTTAAATACATTTTTATTGGTTTAAAAACTATTTTATATTTTGTATTTTATCCTATAATTTCTTTAAAAAACAATAAAAAAAGCAATAAAAAGCAAAATGTTGCTGATAGACATTTTGATGGAAAGATAATAGATAGTCAAGATAAGGTTGATTGTATACTAGAAAAGAAAAATAAACAGATTCTTAAGATAGAGCAAAAAAAATTGAAAAAAGAAAAAAATAAATTTGAACAAAATTTAAATAATAGAATCCTTAATGAAGAAAAAAAACAAATTGGTAATAACAAAAATAAACGAATGATTGCTAGAATTCAAAAACAAACTATAAAAAAATTAGAAAAAAAACATAAAAAAGAAGCATTAATGCTTCAAAAAGAAGAGAAAAAGAAAAAGCAAGAAAACCTTAAAATAGTAAATTTTTCTCAAGAACTTGCAACTGGAAGCAATGAAAAATTGAGAAAACAAATAGCAAAAATTCAAAATGAAGCCTCAAAAAAATTAGAAAGTAAACAAAAAAGAGAACTTGCAAAGCAAGAAAAAATAGCTAAAAGAGAAAAATTTAAAAATGAAAAAGAACAACAAAGACAGGAAAGGTTAAAACAAGAAAAATTAAGAAAAGAAGAAATTAGAGAAAAGAAGAAACAAAAAGAATTAGATAAAAAAGAAGCCCAAATTAAGAAAAAGAAACAAAGCGAAGCATATGTTAGTGATAAAGTTTCTTCAAATGAATACAAAGAGGAAACTGGTATAAAGGGATTCTTGAAAAAAATAAAAGCATTACC
This sequence comes from uncultured Mycoplasmatota bacterium, assembly GCA_900547995.1. Taxonomy (GTDB): domain Bacteria; phylum Bacillota_I; class Bacilli_A; order RF39; family UBA660; genus UMGS1045. The sequence continues at coordinate 10,209 of URIY01000037.1, read as the reverse complement.
TAAAAAAATTAGTCAGTCTTTCAAAAAATCATATGAAAACAGTTTATTATATAAAAATAATAAGAATAAAAAAGATAAAAATCGTCAAATTTTACTTATAAATTTTGATGGCGAAGATGCTGTTAAGAGTGAACAAAAGCAAGTTTATGAGTATGTCGGTAAAAATGCTGAAGGAAAAATAGTTAAAGATTATTTTCCAGCCTTCTCTAGGGTAGAAGTACATTCATTTTTACTTAGTGAGGGTTTTGAAGTTTATAGTATTAGAACATCAAAATGGATTAATTTGCTTCATAAAACAGCTGGAAATACTATAGTAAAGTTTAAAACAAAGGATTTAGTCTTCTTTTTAACACAACTTTCTACATATATAAAAGCGGGTATTCCACTTGTTGAATCATTAAAAATATTATCTAGGCAATTTAAAAATAAAAATTATCAAAAATTATTTCGTGCTATGATTTACGATTTAACTATGGGTGAAAATTTTAGCTCATCCATGGAAAAACAGGGAAATGCTTTTCCAAAACTGCTTGTAAATATGATTAAAGCATCCGAAATGACTGGAGAACTTCCAGAGGCACTTGATGATATGGCTGAGTATTATACTGAAGCAGATCAAACAAGGAAACAAATGATTACAGCACTTACTTATCCTTCTGTTGTCATGATATTTGCACTTGGTGTAATAACATTTATCATGGTTTATGTTGTACCAAAATTTGTAGATATTTATAAATCAATGGATGAAGCAGAGATACCAGGATTTACTTTGTTTGTTATGAGCGTAAGTAACTTTTTGCAAAAAAATTTACTTTTGATTTTAATTGGTATTGTTGTATTGATTATAGTATTTATGATTTTATATAAGAATGTTAAGGCTTTTAGATGGGCTATGCAATGGGTTGCAATGCATATCCCTGTTGTAAAAAATATTATTATATACAATGAGGTTACTATGTTTACTAAGACTTTTAGTTCATTATTAAGTCATAATGTTTTTATAACTGATACGCTTGAAATACTTAGCAAAATTACAAATAATGAAATATATAAAATGTTAGTAAAAGATACCGCTGCTAATCTAGAGCGTGGAGAAAAAATATCTGCAGCATATAAAGATCAGTGGGCTTTTCCAATCCCAGCCTATGAAATGATTGTAACTGGAGAAAAAACAGGACAACTTGCAGAGATGATGTCAAAAGTTTCAAAATATTATCAAGATTTGCATAAAAATGCTGTTGCAAGAATTAAAGCATTTATTGAGCCAATATTGATAGTTATGTTAACAGTGGTAGTTGGCTTTATTGTATTATCGATTGTTATTCCAATGTTTAATATGTATAATGCCATAATGTAGTAAGGGGAAGATGGAAGTGGATTTATACTTTATAATTGTATTCTTTATATTTGGTACGATTTTAGGTTCATTTTATAATGTTGTTGGATATAGACTCCCAAAGGGTGAATCATTAATAAGACCTGCCTCACATTGTACTAATTGTGGCCATTTTCTAAAACCATATGAATTAGTACCCATTTTCTCTTGGCTATTTTTAGGTAGAAAATGTTCAAAATGTAAGCAAAAGATATCTTGGTTTTATCCTGTTTTTGAGTTGTCTACAGGTTTATTGTTTGCTCTTTCATATATTTTATTTGGTTTATCAATTAAAACTGCTCTATCCCTTACACTTATATCAGTTCTTTTAATAATCATAATAAGTGATTATCAAACTATGATTATTCCTGATGAAGTATTAATTGTTGGTGTAGTACTTTCAGCAATATTGCTTTTTATAATGAACGGTGGCAAAGCGTTGTTATTTTCATTATTAAGTGGTGCTGGATCATTTTTACTAATGTATGGATTAAAAATATTTGGCGACATTGTCTTTAAAAAAGAATCAATGGGTGGTGGAGACATAAAGCTTATGTTTTTAGTTGGCATGGTTCTTGGATTCAGAGAGTCAATAATGGTTATCTTTTTGTCAGCCATTATTGCATTACCTGTATCTTTGATTATCTTAATTAAGAAAAAAGACCATATATTACCATTTGGCCCATTTATAAGTGTTGCTACGTTGATTATGTTTTTATCGGGATTTAATTTTGATTCATTTTTAAAATTATTTGGAGTATAAAAAAATTAGAGATTTACTCTAATTTTTTTGATATTTTTTATGTTATGTATAAATTTTGCTTCAAATTCATAGGTAAAATAACCTTTTTTGATTGGAAAAATTATTTTCCATGGTTTTAAATCTTGAATAATCTTTATAACATTATTATCTTTATCTGTTATTACAATATCAATGTTTCTAGTCATAAAAAAAGTATGAATACTATTACATTTTGGGAAACAATAAACCTTATTACTATTATATTTACTAAGCAGCATACCTTTTAATCTTTTGAAAAAAGAGTTACAATAAATAATATCTTGCTTATTTAAAACTAAAGTTGTATTCATAATATCACCATTTATAATATAACATAATAAAAAAGGTTTGACAAATAGGTAAAAAAAAGATACACTATTTATAGAAATGATAGATGGAGGTTAGCATTATGAAGAATTTAAATAGTAAAGGACAAGCCTTAGTTGAATATCTATTAATAATTGCTGTTATAAGTGTTGTTGTTGTTAGTGTTGTTAAATTACTTGGTGGATATCTACAAGATTCTATGACTAAATCGTCTTGTTCATTAATTGATAAAGTTTATGTTGAAGGTGCTAAACCAGGTGAAGGAAAATGTGTAGATAAATAGAATGAATTTTTCATTCTATTTTAAATATTAGTAAACTTAATTTGTTTACTATTTTTAATTGTTAAAATATCATTTTTTTGATATAATGTAAATTAGAGTATAGGATTGTGATATTATGAAGGATAATAAAGGACAAGCATTAGTAGAATTTGTACTTATAGTACCAATTTTAATATTTATACTTTTAGCACTCATAGATATAGGTAATGTTATTATAAACAAGTATAAACTTGAAGATAATTTAAGTACTATTGTAGAACTATACCAAAATAATAAACATGATGAAATAAATACACTTGCTGAAAATAAAGGCATTGTTGTTAGTTATACAACAATAGGCAGTTATACAACAATAAAATTAAAGAAAAATGTTGTTATAATGACACCAGGATTAAATAATATACTAGGTCATCAAATGGTCCTTGAAACAGAAAGGTCAGTATATAATGAATAATAGAGGTCAAACACTTGTTATGTTTATCTTAATGTTACCTTTATTATTAATTATTTTATGTTTAGTTGTTGATATAGGTATGTTGTCTTTAGAAAAGAAAAGACTTGAAAATACTTTAAAGAATGTTATCTACTATGAATTAAATAATCAAGAAACAGATTCTAATATAATAAAAAATAGACTTACTAATACCTTAAGTAAAAATATTAATAATATTAAAATAAAAAAAGTAGAAATAACGGATAATAAAGTAATCACTGTTTCTATTTCAAAAGAATATAAAGGAATTTTTACTAAAATATTGAAGAGTAATCTCTTTGATATCACTTTAACATATAAAGGGTATATGAATGGAGAAAAGGTTACGATAAAAAAGGAGTGATAATATGGGCGTAAAAAAAGCAAAAGTTTTTACAATATCTTCGGTAAAGGGTGGTACTGGTAAAACTACAACAGCACTTAACTTGGCAGGTGTGTTTGCCAATATGAATTTAAAAACGTTGATAATAGATTTAGACTTATTCAGTGGTAGCATAGGTTTATCTTTAAATATTGATGTAACCAAGAATATATTTACGGCTATTGATGATATGAATAACAACCGTTTTACTAATTTAGATGATTATATTGTAAAATATAATAATGATATTGATGTATTAAGTGCCCCAATAGATCCAAGACTTGCTTCTAAAATAAATGTTAATTATATTAATGTTTTACTTAGAAAAGCCAAGATGAAATATAAAATTATTATTGTTGATACTAACCATGTTTTAAATGATATTAATCTTATGACTTTTGATTGTAGTGATAAAATTGTATATGTGATAAATAATGATCCTACTAGTTTAAAAAATATGAAAACAATGCTTTCTATACATAAAGATATGGAACAAAACAATTATAAAGTTGTACTAAATAATTCTGTAAATAAACAAAAAAATTATTTTTCTGATTATGATATAGAAAATATTATTAAAAATAAAATTGATTATATTATACCAAGTACTTTTTATATAAAAAATATTGATAAGTATGTCATGGAAGGTAAAATATTGATGCTTGATAAAAAAATAGTAAAGAGTCATAGAAAGGCTTATAAAGTATTTTCTTCTCTTGCAAATGATTTAATTAAAGAAACTGAAGGTGATGAATAATATGCCAAAGCGTAAGTTTGTTGAAGAATTTGATGTAGAATTATATGATTCTAATGTTGAAGTTGAAGATGATTATAGTGCTTTTTCTAATAAGGTATTACTTGATGAACTTAGAAATAAAATTATTCAAAACCTAATTGATAATAATATTAGTCATACAGGAACAATGAATGAATTTATTAAAACAGAGATTGATAGCACTTTAAGTGGTTATGATTTATCTAATGTTGAAAGAAGTTATATCTATAATTTAATTGATAATGAAATTAATGGCTTTGGTCCAATTAGTGAACTTTTAGATGACAAAAATATTACCGAAATTATGGTTAATGGACCATCAGAGGTATATGTTGAAATAGATGGAAAAGTAGTAAGAGATAATGGAGTGTCCTTTATCAATAAAGACCATATAACGAGAACAATTCAAAGACTTATTCAACCTCTTGGAAGAACAATTGATACATCAAATCCCATGGTTGATGCTAGACTTGAAGATGGTTCAAGATTAAATGCCGTTATACCACCTCTTTCCTTAAAAGGACCGGTTTTAACTATCCGTAAATTTAAAAAAGAACTTGCTAATATAGATGACTTTTTACGAAGTGGTGCCCTTACTCCATATATGGCAAGGTTCTTAGAAGCATGTGTAAAGGCTAAGTTAAATATTATTATTTGTGGAGGAACTGGTAGTGGTAAAACAACTCTTTTAAATGTTTTATCTTCCTTTATCGATAGTGATGAGAGAATTATAACAATAGAAGATGCAGCCGAATTAAAATTAAATCAACAGCACGTAATTTCCCTTGAAACAAGATTAACTAATTATGAAGGACAAGGCGAAGTAACAATTAGAGATTTAGTTATAAATTCTCTTCGTATGCGACCTGATCGTATTATTGTTGGCGAAGTTCGTGGAAAAGAAGCTTTTGATATGCTTCAAGCTATGAATACAGGACATAGTGGTAGTTTAACAACAATGCACGCTAATAGTTCATCAGATGCTTTAAATAGGCTTGAAACAATGATTTTAATGGCTGGGATGGATATTCCTATTAAGGCTATTCGTGAATATATAGAAAAAGCAATAGATATAGTTATAAATATTGAAAGATTAAGCGATGGAAGAAGAAAAATTGTTAATATATCAGAAATAGATGGCTTTTGTGATGATATGATAAAATTAAATACTATTTTTGAATATAAACAATCTGGGTTACTTGATAATAATGAAGTAAATGGAGAATTTATGTTACATAAAAAAGTTCCAAAAGTTTATAAAAAAATAGAGGCTGCTGGTATTGATAATATAAGTGATATATTTAGTTAGGAGGTATTAAAATGCTTGATAATTATGAAAACATATTTAGTTTATATGAAACTATTGTTCCTACAAATGAAGACATAATTGTCACTATTTTACCTCCATTAGATATTTTGAGATATGATTATGTTTTGGAAAAAGATGGGGAGATAATACTTACTAATAGTATAACAGGGAATCAGGCATCTAATGTTATTCTTGAAGAGACTGGAATTTATAGTATTAAACTTACTCTTTTTGATAATAGAAATGTTAGTCATGTGGTATATTCTGGTAATTATAAAATAGATAAAGAAAAACCTATTATTAATTTATCTAATACACTTGTTAATATAAAAATTGGTGAAAATTATGATTATATGGCTGGTGTAAGTGTAACTGATAATTATGATGAAACCATTAATAATAAAATTACTACTAATTATAATGAGTTAAATTTACATGAAAAAGGCTTAAAACAGTTAGTTTATACTGTTACTGATGAAGCCGGAAATACCTCAAGTGCAACACTTAATATTAATGTATTACCTGATAATACTGGTAAACTAATGTTCTTTGGTAGTGGAATATTAATTGTTATTTTACTTATATTTGCCTTAGTTTTAAAATATTTAAAAGGAGTTAAATTAGAAAAAAGAATAAGCAAATATACTATTGAGCCCATTAAAGATAATTATATGTCCGTATTTGATAAAATATTTAGTTATTATCGAAACTTTAATTCTAAAATAGGCAAAATTTTCTCCAAATCTGTTTTTTTAGTAAAATATAGTAAACAATATGAAAAATATATAAATACGGTTGATAGCACGCATAAAGAAACAATTGATTTTGTTGTTTCTAAAGTATTTATTGGAGTAATATTTTTAGTAATTGCCATTTTTTCTAAAACAATACAATTAAAAGTACTTAGTATTTATGAAATAATTATTCCCTTAACACTTGGTTTTTTCATCCTTGATATTGTTTATTTTACAAAATATAAGGTTTATCGTAATCGTATTGAAAATGATTTACTTCAAGCTATCATTATTATGAATAATGCTTTTAAATCAGGAAGAAGTATTATGCAAGCTATTGATTTGGTAGCAAGTGAATTAGAAGGACCAATTGCTGAAGAATTTAAGAAAATGTCACTTGAGATATCATTTGGTTTATCCATTGAAAATGCTTTTAGAAGATTCTCAGAAAGAATACAACTTGATGAAGTTAGATATTTAACCGCATCTTTATCAATTCTAAATAAAACAGGTGGTAACATTATTAAAGTTTTCTCATCAATTGAAAAAACACTATTTAATCAAAAAAAATTAAAGTTGGAACTTAAAGCCTTAACAGGAAGTTCTAAAATAATAGTATATGTATTATTTGTTGTACCACTTTTATTTATTATATTTATAAGTATTATTGATCCAACATATTTCTTACCAATGATAACAACACCACTTGGATTTATATTAACATCAATCATTTTAGTTGTTTATATAATATATATATTTGTTGTAAGAAAAGTTATGAAAGTAAGGATGTGATAACATGAAAAGTATTCCTAAAATTGACTTTATACGTAAACTATTTAGAGAAAAAGATATAGAAAAAATTGATGAAAAAATTAAAATGCTTGGTTCATGGGTTAAATTTGATGCTTTAACATTTATCTTTCTTAGACTTGTTACAACACTTTTAGTATTACTATTATTTACTTATATATTAAGTGTTGGATATATTTTTGCTCCGTTTGTAGCAATTGTCTATTATTATTTATTTTATTACATTCTAATTGAATCAAAAATAAAAAGACGTATAAAAAAATTAGATAAAGAGGCACTTGATTTTTTTGAAATATTAACACTTACACTAGAATCAGGAAGAAATCTTGAAAATGCTTTAGAAATAACTTGTTTCAATATTGATTCAGAATTATCTAATGAGTTTAAAAAAACGCTTTTTGAAATGAAATTTGGGAAATCATTAGTAGAGTCACTTGATGATATGAAAAAGAGAATTCCATCAGAAAGTATTAATAATATAATATTAAATATAACCCAAACGAGTATCTTTGGTAGCAGTATTTTAGATACAATGTATAATCAAATTGAATTTTTAAGAGATAAACAAATATTAGAAATAAAAGAACAAATTAATAAAATTCCTAATAAAATAAGTATTATTTCGGTTATATTTGTTTTACCAATTATTTTACTTTTAATACTTGGACCAATTTTTATTAATTTTTTAGGTTAATATTTTATAAGATATATAGTAGGAGAGTGATAAAATGATATATCATTTTATAGGAATAAAAGGAACTGGCATGGGTGCACTTGCACAATTTATGTTTGACTTAGGATATAATGTCCAAGGTAGTGATAAAACGGAGCATTTTTTTACTGAAGACGCTTTAGTTGAAAAAGGAATTAAAATATTACCATTTGATGCGAATAATATTACGGAAGGTATGAATATAATTCAAGGAAATGCTTTTGGTGATGACAATGTTGAAGTCATAAGAGCTAAAGAACTTGGACTTAAAATATATACATATCAAGAAATGATAGGATATTTTACAAAAATGTTTTGTACTATAACTGTTGCCGGATGTCATGGTAAAACAACTACATCGGCTATGCTTTCACATGTTCTTAATAATACAATAGGTACTAATTATCTAATTGGTGATGGTAGTGGCCATAGCAATAAAGAAAATAAACATTTTGTCTTAGAAGCATGTGAATGGAAGAGACATTTTCTAGCATATACACCAACATATGCGATTATTACGAATATTGAACTTGATCATATTGATTATTATAAAGATATAGATGATATGATAAGTGCATATCAAGAGTATGCAAATAAGGCAACAAAAATGGTTGTTGCTTGTGGGGATGATCCATATACAGATAAAATTAATTATGAAAAACCAGTTGTTTTCTATGGGTTAGATGATAAAAATGATGTAGTTGCGAAAAATGTCGATTATCATAATGACGGTACTGACTTTGATGTTTATATTCATGGAAAATTATACGGACATTTTAGATTACCTTTATTTGGAAAGCATATGCTTTTAAATTCCCTAGCTGTTATTACTGTTTGTTATAAGGAAGGTATTGATATAAAAGATATTTCAAAATACTTAAATACTTTTCAGGGAGCTAAAAGAAGATTTAAAGAAAATATAATTGGCGATATTGTTACAATTGATGATTATGCCCATCATCCAACTGAGGTTGCTGTAACAATTAAAGGTGCAAGACAAAAGTATCCAGATAAAACAATAGTTGCTATCTTAATGATACATACATATTCAAGAGCACGTGAGTTTGAACAGCAATTTGCTGATGCCCTTAATTTAGCTGATAAAGCATATGTAACAGATGTATATATGGATCGAAAAGAAGATTGTGAGCCATATGATGTTAAAAATTTAATTAAATTGCTTCATGATGGAGAACATATATCACTTGAAGATATTGATAAATTACTTCAATATAAAAATGCTGTAATGTTATTTATGAGTAGTAAAGCTATATATGTATTAAAAGATGAATATGAAAAAAAATTACAAGAGAACGTTTAAGCGTTCTTTTTTGATAAAAAAGATAAATAGTTTCATACTATATATGGTGATGATAAATGAAAAGAATATTATATACAGGTGCTAGAAGTGGTATAGCTATTAATACCATAAATAAAATAATAAATGAAGATTATTATCTTTATTTAACAGTTCATACTGATAAACAATTAGAATATTTACAAAATAAATATAAAAATAATAAAAATATAGAATGTTTTAAACTTGATATAACAGATAAAAAAGATAGAGAAAAAATAAAAAATTTAGATATAGATATATTAATAAATAATGCAGCCATTGGAGAAGGTGGCTCACTTGCAGAAATAGATATGGATAGAGTTAGAAATAATTTTGAAACAAATGTTTTTTCATCATTTGAAATAGTTCAAATTGTTTTAAAAAAGATGATAAAAAAAGATAATGGTAAAATAATAATAATGTCTTCTCTAGCAAGTGTTATTCCTCTTAATTTTTTAGGTGCATATTGTGGAACTAAAGCAAGTATTAGTCATATGGCAAGAATACTTAAAAAGGAACTTAAACTTATTACTTCTAAAATAAAAGTAGTATTAATTGAACCGGGTATGTATCATACAGGTTTTAATCAAGTTATGTTAGATAATAAATACAATAATAATATTAATAGTTATTTTAATTCTCAAATAAATCAAATAAGAAAAAAAGAAAATTTTATTTTTAGTTTATTAGAAAAGAAAAACTATGATTCCATTAGTAATAAAATAGTATGCGCAATTAAAAGTGAACATCCAAAATTTATTTATCGAGCACCTTTTTTTCAAGGAATAGGAGCTAAAATATATAATATTTTTAAATAGAGCATAGTATAAAAACAAATTTGAGAATTTTTAATTTTTGCTCAATTCCAAAAGTAAATGCAACTTTTGAAGGTTAAATGCAACTTCAGTCA